>JBOFKH010000179.1:0-1107 GCA_051657225.1 Alphaproteobacteria bacterium | reverse complement strand
CCGACGAGCAGTCTTGGATGATTCCGACCGGACTTGCAAATTAAAAAACGGTTCCACGAATTCGGTTCTTGGGATCATCAGAGAAGGAACGGAGAGCAGCCAATCAGTCCACGAGCAATGTCTTGGAGATAGGTGGCGTGTTGGAGAGACTGGGAGGCCTCGGCCGTGCCCAAAGTGTGTTAGACAGTGTGTTAGCGGGATGTTATTTTTATGCTTGCGGCCGTTGCCAACTAATTCATTACGGTCCTATCCAGCCCTGTCTGTTTTTAGGCTTGCTTCCGATCCGAAGAATTTCCTACACCAAGAAGGACGTGAAATATTGTACCCAAAGTTCCATTGGCACATTCCCGATCAGATCCTCCAATCTGTTGCTAATTGATAGTTGGTGGGTAACAAACGGCCAGAAAACTTCCCACGAGAAACAAGACTGAAAAAAACGGTATGCGGGACTGCAAAAGCCACTGCCAAAACTGACTGATGGATCACGAACCACTACTACAGCTCCCAATACTGAAGGAATATCCACTTACTACGATTGCCACAGTAGATGGCAGCAACAAGAAGAATATGGTAGCCTTTTCTACTGGCTGTATTACGAGAAAAATGGAAATGGGTGCAGCGAGGCAAAAAACATGATCGGGAAAATTCCAAGGGCTCGATCACCATGACGGGTGGATTACGGCATGAAAGGTACGCTATATGTGCAGCATATCCGTTTGTTTCCCGTCAGCACTACACCCAGGGGGGGAAGACTTGGCTTGCACTTTTTTTCATAGGTCCTATTCCTGTTGTTAGGGGGCTACCTTTACTAACTGCCATGGCAGAACCAAATTTGGACTTTTCCACTAAGATGCTCCCGTCCCTTGTATTTTGGGACAATCACGCACAAACCCCGCATGACCCCCATACAAACACACTCTGGGTCATTGAAGACAACCACAAAGGGCCTTCGGAAAACCCAGCGGGGTGCTCTGCAGTGGCGGAAGGTTCCCGGGACACCAACCCCGACAAGGGACCATTATGCTCGAAATCCCGTTCATTTCCAGTTTGCGTGGAAGATGTATCTCTCACACCGACCCTTGGCTCTGCGTATGGACCTAACGGGGG
>JBOFKH010000178.1:0-2587 GCA_051657225.1 Alphaproteobacteria bacterium | reverse complement strand
CTCAACAGCTTACCCGAAGAAAAAAATCTGGAACGGCTTGCTATGGGCATTCAAAAAGTTGGGATGGCCGTTGGGGTCACCCACGCGTCGGGCAGCTCTTTTACAACTTATGAAGCCTCTATGGAGCCTGTTTTAAAAGCGTTACGGCAGCGCGGGATGCTCTTTTTAGACACGTTGATGTCTCCTTATAGCGTAGCTTCCAAGCTTGCCCGAAAAGGAGGCACTTCTTTTTTGGTAGCCAACCACTTTTTTGGAAGCAATCCAGGAAGCATAGACCAAGAGCTCAAAAAAATTCAAATGATTGCTCAGCATAAAGGGTCTGTGGTTGCTGTGGCGCCCCTTTCTCCCTTTGTCCTTAAGGAATTAATGACATGGGTCAAAAACCTGCCTAAGGGCTTTGTTTTAGCGCCTTTAACAGCTGTGATGAAAGCGACTCACCACGATGCTCCTTAAAGATATAGAATAAGGAGGAAGCTTGTCCTACAGAATAAACGTTGGGATGATGCTGGTTAACCCAGAGAGAAAAATTTTTGTGGGCCAACGGATCGACAAAACTACACCAGCTTGGCAAATGCCCCAGGGAGGCGTTGATTTTGGAGAGCCTTATCAAGCTGCGGCTTGCCGTGAGCTCATCGAAGAAATAGGGACAGATGCATTTGAATTTTGGCACGAAAGCCAGCATTGGCGTACGTATGATTTTCCTCCAAAAGCCTCAAACCAAGTCAACCGACCATGGGATCGGGCGCATAAGGGGCAAAAACAACGCTGGTTTTTGTTTCGCTTCACGGGAAATGATAAAGATATTTGCCTAGAGACAGAGCATCCTGAATTTTCTGCATGGAAGTGGTCAACCCCTGAAGCTTTAATCCAAGAAATTGTTTCTTTTAAGCAAGATGTTTATAAAGGCGTCCTAGAAGAATTTTTGCCTATTTTCAGCACGCCCTAAAAAGCGCTTTAAGGTGCAAAAATTGCGGAAAATTCGAACCCAAAGAACTATTTTTTTAGATTTTTCTCTTCTAGAATATTCCCCCACCCTGCCTTACAGGGAACCCAGCCTTTTGCTGTTTTTTCTATGCTAATACGGCACCACGCCCCCTGCCTTTCCAGCAAAGACCCAATTACACCCCTTTCTAAACGTGCAATGGCACCCCCTTCCAAACACGGAGCGCTCCTCAAAATGACGTCATTTTCCAAGATGAGCACCGTTTGTTTAGCGTTTAACAAGCTTTGATGAACCCAGCCTTGCTTTCCTTCAAAATCTTCAATTTTTCGCCAATTATCAAACTCTGCCAAAATTTTAACAGGAAGATTTTTTCGAACCAATACCCAGCAAATGGGGTAATGAGAGCCCGGCCCCGTCCTAACATTAACTTCTGAAGATTTTAGAGACGCAAATCCAGCAGCAGTTGGCTGAGCGGCAGAGAGTGCCTCCATAGAAGCAAGCGAAAAAGCGAAACAAAGAAGCCCGTAAAAGAAAACAGAAGAGGATAAACGCTTACACCGAACTGAATATATTCTTGAAGAGAACATAAAAACGTTATGAAGTAACATATTTCTTGCTTTCAGTGCGTAGCAACCAGCGGCTCGCCCCAATCTATGAGGAGACAACAGCCTTCATTCCAGTTGAACCGAACCCCCCGCGTCCTTCTTCTTGCTCCAGCTGGGCAGAAAGCTTCCACCCCACACGAGAAAACGCAGCAACCACAAGCTGGGCTATGCGGTCTCCTCGCTCGACAGAAAAAGGCTCTTCCCCCAAATTAATCAACAGCACCTTAATTTCTTGGCGATAATCAGCATCTATCGTACCTGGCGCATTCAAAACCGTTACACCTTGCTTGAGCGCAAGGCCTGAACGAGGACGAATCTGCCCTTCATACCCCTGGGGCAGCGCGATGCATAAACCCGTGGGGATTAAAACCCGCTGAAACGGTTTCAAAAAAATCGGTTCTAAAACAGCAGCGCACAGATCAAGTCCTGCACTTTCCGAGGTTGCATAAAAAGGCAAAGGAAGCCCTTCAGCATGGGGAAGCTGTTTCACCAAAACGTTCAAAAACCTGCTGATCTCTACAACGTCAGACACGCTGTTTTCCCCCCTCTTTTTCAACAAATCCTTAAGAAGCAGCAGGAACCTCAACAGTTTCAGCCGAAGGTTGTTTCGAAGCCGCCTGATGACCATAAAAAGTGCGCTCTGCGATACGAGCTTTTTTACCACGAAGTTCCCGAAGGTAATAAAGTTTCGCACGACGCACAACCCCTTGACGAACCCGCTGAATGGTAATCAAAGGAGAATAGAGAGAGAAAACCCGCTCAACACCTTCACCATAAGAGATCTTGCGAACCGTCACAGACGAATTAATGCCTGCGTTTTTACGAGCAATACAAACACCTTCATAAGATTGTGTACGTTTGCGATCACCTTCTTTAATCTCAACGAGCACTTTAAGGGTGTCCCCTGGTCGAAAATCAGGAATAGATTTTCCTTCCATAAGACGATTCAGGTGACCCTGCTCAAATTGTTGTAACATGTTCATAATTTAATCCTCACTTTCCTCATTCATACCACGTTGTTGATAACGTGTCCATAAGT
>JBOFKH010000177.1:0-7591 GCA_051657225.1 Alphaproteobacteria bacterium | reverse complement strand
TCACCAATGGCCTTTTCTTTGCCCTCCAGAGCACACAAAGCAGATCCACGGATCACAGGAATATCATCACCAGGAAATTTGTAACTTGAGAGAAGCTCACGAACTTCCATTTCCACAAGGTCCAAAAGCTCCGGATCATCCACCATATCAACCTTGTTCATAAACACAACCAGAGCCGGAACACCCACCTGACGCGCCAACAAAATGTGCTCACGGGTTTGAGGCATAGGCCCATCGGCAGCGTTCACAACCAAAATAGCGCCGTCCATTTGGGCCGCACCTGTGATCATGTTTTTCACATAGTCCGCGTGGCCCGGACAGTCAACATGGGCATAATGCCGCTTTCCTGTTTGATACTCAACGTGGGCCGTTGAAATTGTGATACCACGCGCACGCTCTTCGGGCGCCGCGTCAATTTGATCATAAGCTTTAAATTCAGCACCACCTTTTTGGGCCAAAATTTTCGTAATAGCAGCTGTCAACGTCGTTTTACCGTGATCAACGTGACCAATCGTACCTATGTTACAATGAGGCAGATCGCGACTAAATTTTTCCTTTGCCATCTCTTTTTTCCTTTTCTTAAATAAAACAAATCTATATTTTCAATCAAATGTCTAAGCAAACTTTGCCCGAATTTCTTCCGCAAGCAATTGGGGAACCTGCTCGTAGTGATCAAAATTCATTGAAAACTGAGCCCGCCCTTGGGTCATCGAACGCAACGTGTTGACATAGCCAAACATAGAAGCCAAAGGAACCTCAGCCAGAAGCAAACGTGCGTTAGCCTGCTGATCCATACCTTTGATCTGCCCACGACGACTGTTCAAGTCCCCAATCACATCCCCCAAATAATCCTCCGGCGTCACAACCTCAACCTTCATGATAGGCTCTAACAACCTTGGCGTGCATTTTGGAATCCCCTCTCGAAACGCAGCCCTCGCTGCAATTTCAAAAGCCAAAACGCTCGAGTCAACGTCATGATAAGCACCGTCAATCAGCGTTGCCTTAAAGTCAACCATGGGAAAGCCGGCGATGACCCCCGTATCCAAAATAGAACGTAATCCCTTTTCAACCCCAGGAATATATTCTTTTGGGACAACACCTCCCACAACCGCACTGGAAAAAACAAATCCCGTACCTGCAGGCTGAGGTTCAAATCGTAACTTGATTCTCGCAAACTGTCCAGCACCACCAGACTGTTTTTTATGGGTATAATCAATTTCAGCTACCCGCGTAATCGTCTCACGATAAGCAACCTGAGGAGCACCCACATTTGCATCAACTTTAAATTCACGCCTTAAGATATCAACTTTAATCTCAAGATGCAACTCCCCCATTCCCTTAATAACCGTTTGACCCGTCTCAGGATTCGTTGAAACTTTGAAAGAAGGATCTTCAGAAGCAAGCCTCGCCAACGCAAGGGACATTTTTTCTTGATCTGCTTTGGTTTTTGGCTCAACCGCGATATCAATAACCGGATCAGGAAAATCCATCCGCTCCAAAACAATGGGCTTCAACGGATCACAAAGCGTATCCCCTGTCGTTGTATCCTTCAATCCGCACAAAGCAACAATATCACCCGCATAAGCTTCCTTGATATCTTCACGAGAATTTGCATGCAACAGCAACATACGCCCCACACGCTCTTTCTTATCTTTCACAGAATTCAAAACGTAAGATCCTGCCTCAAGACACCCTGAATAAACCCTAAGGTACGTCAAAGAACCCACAAAAGGATCCGTCATAATCTTAAACGCAAGACCTGAAAAAGGCTCTTTATCTGAAGTTTTTCGACTGTCCTCAACCTCACCATCCAAAGAGGTTCCTTTTACATCAGGAACATCTAAAGGCGAAGGAAGATAATCTATCACCGCATCCAAAAGCGGCTGAACCCCTTTGTTCTTAAAAGCAGATCCACAAAAAACAGGAACAAACGCAAATTTCAAAGTTCCTTTTCTCAGACAACGCTTCAAGGTCTCTTCATCTGGCTCCTTCCCATCCAAATAGTCCGCAAGCACTGCATCATCTTGCTCAACAGCAACCTCAACCATCTTGGCACGGTAGCTTTTGGCTTCACTCAAAAGATTTTCAGGAATTTCCTCAATGGAAAATTTAGCACCAAGAGAGTCATCGTGCCACCTAAAAGCTTTCATGGTTACCAAATCAACGATCCCAACAAAATCGCTTTCCGAACCAATTGGAAGCTGCATCACAAGCGGATTTGCACCCAAGCGATCTATCATCATCTGAACGCAACGAAAAAAGTTTGCGCCTGTGCGATCCATCTTGTTCACAAAGCAGATGCGAGGAACTTTATATTTGTTAGCTTGACGCCACACTGTCTCTGATTGTGGCTCAACTCCGGCAACACCGTCAAACACAGCAACCGCACCGTCCAACACACGCAAAGAACGCTCAACTTCAATGGTAAAATCAACATGCCCTGGCGTGTCAATAATGTTGATTCGATGATCATTCCAAAAACACGTAGTCGCCGCAGATGTGATCGTGATACCACGCTCTTGCTCTTGCTCCATCCAGTCCATCGTCGCAGTACCTTCATGGACTTCGCCAATTTTATGGGTACGGCCGGTGTAATAAAGAATACGCTCCGTTGTTGTGGTCTTGCCCGCATCAATATGGGCAGCAATCCCAATGTTACGGTATTTATCTAAAGGTGTCGCGCGAGCCATTTTTATCTACAAACCTCTCTACCAACGATAATGTGAAAATGCTTTGTTGGCTTCAGCCATGCGATGGGCATCTTCACGCCGCTTAATCGCAGCCCCTCGATTTTGAGAAGCTTCCAAAAGCTCTGCCGCCAAGGACTCTTCCATCGTTTTTTCAGAACGATCCCTCGCCCCTTTAATCAGCCACCGCGTTGCCAAAGCTTGAGAACGACTAGCCCTCACCTCAATGGGAACAGGATAAGTAGCGCCACCCACACGCCTAGAGCGAACCTCAACAGCTGGCTTCACATTATCAACCGCCGTGTGGAAAATTTGACGCGCATCCTGACCACCTTTTTGCTCAATACGCTGCAACGCACCATAAACAATCCGCTCAGCAACTGATTTTTTCCCACCATACATCAGGCAATTAATAAATTTCCCTAAAACAGGATCCCCATAACGAGCATCCGACATAACAGGACGCTTTTCTGCAGCACGACGACGCGACATTTTTTCTAACTCCTACTTCGGCTTCTTAGCACCATATTTCGAACGGCTCTTCATCCGCTTTTTCACCCCAAGGGTATCCAACGCCCCACGAACAATGTGATAACGCACACCTGGCAAGTCAGGAACACGCCCTCCACGAATCAACACAATAGAGTGTTCTTGAAGGTTATGCCCTTCACCCGGAATATAGCCCGTTACCTCTTCACCGTTTGTCAAACGAATACGCGCAATCTTACGCAAAGCCGAGTTTGGCTTCTTCGGCGTAGTGGTGCTAACACGCGTACAAACACCTCTTTTTTGAGGACACCCCATAAGAGCTGGCGATTTATTTCGCCGCCCTCGATCCTCACGAGGCTTTCGCAACAACTGGTTAATCGTTGGCATCGAACCTTTTTCCTTTCCTATTCCATCACGCCACTTTTTTACAAAAGCAGAACTCAATTTTAGCAACCGGGACAACTGAGAAGAACTTTTGGGTTTTTCACAAACCTGCTTTCAAAATTTCCACATGCTTTCCAAACATCCTACAAGTGCCGGATAGTAAAGTGGAGAAAGCCCAACGTCAAGAGAAGATTTTTGTTTTAGTGTTTTTTCTCCTAAAAAAAAGAAAAAAAATCTTGGGAATCCCCCCCTTTAAAAATCCCAGCGGTTGTGCACCCAAAACCATTGCTCCGGATGTTGACGAATCCACCCCTCAATAGAGGCATTCACCCGCAACATAAGCGTATTAAGATCGCCTTCAAGGCTGAGAGGCGGATGAAAAATCACTTTAAAAAAAACACCTTCTAAACGTACAACTTGGACAGGAATTAAACAACAATCAAGACGTTGCGCGAGCTTCCCAATACCAGACGCCGTCATGGATGGGTACCCCATAAAAGGCACTTCTATCCCATTATTCATTTTCTGGTCTGCCAAAACAAAAACATGCTTTTTTTCAAGCAAAGCTTTACGCATCATCCTGGCTCCCGCAGAGCTTTTTGTAAGGACTCCCGAAACCGCTTCACGTTGAAAATAACGCATCGCAGCATCCACCCACTTGTTGTTAGCCGCGCGGTAAACCTGCAGCATAGAAATCCCTTGAAGCTTGGCGGCTAACGTAGCCATTTGCCAATTGCCCAAATGCCCCGTAAAAAAGATAGCAGCCTTTCCTGATGCTTGTAGTTTTTCCAAAACTTCACGCCCCTCCACACATAAGTAGGGACGCTGTCCTGGTTTCAGACCCTTCATCTGACGCAATATATGGGCACTGTGCATATATTCTGCGACAACTCTGCCAAAATTATCCCACATTCCGTCCAAGATAATCCCAAGCTCCGCCTCGGTTTTTTCAGGAAAAATGCGCTTTAAATTTTTTAATGCTGTTCGGGATGCCCCTAAAAAAGGACCTGCTAATTTAGCAATCCCTCCCCCTAGGGAAGACGCCCAGGAAAAAGGTAATACTTTGTAAACAAGAATAATACAGGTAAACCCAACGCTTTCTAAAAAATAGCGCGCTTTTTTAAGCAAATTCTTGAGGAATTTTATCAAAGCCCAGGCCCTACAAACTCTGGAAGCTTACGTACCCATGCTTTAAAGCTGTCCCCGCGCTGTTCAAAATCTCGAAATTGGTCAAAACTGGTGCACGCAGGCGACAGCAAAACCAAAGGATTTGGGGCCTTGTCTTCCAACGCTTGTTGATGAGCTTGGGCGCAAGCTGCCTCAAGGGTATAACTCAATTTATGAGGAATCCCTCGCTCTTGAAGCAAAGAGGAGAACAATTCTACCGCCTCCCCTATCACAAAAGCCTGCTTTATATAAGAAAAAACGTGCTTAAGCGCATCCAGATCTTGTTGTTTTGGCCTGCCTCCAACGATCCAATAAAGGGTGTGACGCGGCCCAAGGGTTGAAAGCGCTTTTTCAGCAGCTTCCGGGTTTGTCGCTTTGCTATCGTTGTAATAATGAATTCCTTGGCAAAGTCCAACATATTCCTGTCGATGCGCCAAACCTTTAAAACTAAGCAATCCCTGCTTGAGCACGTCAGAAGAAAGCCCCAAAATCCTCCCCACCGCATAAGCCGCCGCTGCATTTTGATGATTATGCTGGCCTTGCAGAGAAATTGCTTTTTCAAGGGAAAATGAGCAAGGCGATGCTCTGTCCAAATCATCATGCAGCACCCCATCAATACAAGAAACACCACCCTCTACCATATGCTTTGAAGAAACAAAAATCCAGTGCTGGGGCGAGAGCTCTAAGGCCCCTCCCGCATTTATTTCATCCAAAATTGCCTGGGTTTTTTCATCATCAATCCCCAAAACGCCATTTTTTGCGCATCGAAAAATCTTCCGCTTTGCAGCAATATACCCTTCCATTCCACCGTGGCGTTCTAAGTGATCTGGTGAAATATTAAGCAAAACAGCACATGCTAAATCTAAGGAAGGTGTCAGCTCTAGCTGGTAAGACGAAAGCTCTAACACATAAAAACCATGGGAAGGGAGAGGAGAAAGTTCTAAAACCGGAACCCCTATATTCCCGGCCGCCACTGCAGGAAACCCTGCCTGCTGGATCAGATGGGCCACCAACGCCGTGGTGGTAGATTTACCATTGGTCCCTGTGATAGCAACCGCGGCTGCTTGAGGTTCTGCCTTAAAAAAACATTCTATATCTCCAATAGGAGCAAGCCCCTGCAACCCCGCCAAAACAGCCGCAGGGTGCGGCGCCGGGTAACGATGGGGAATTCCAGGGGAAAGAATGAATCCCTGAACAGCTGACCAATCCAGCGAAGAAGGAGCCTGTAGAGCGATGCCTTGGGCATGTGCCACCTCCCTAGCTTTAGGATTGTCATCCCAGCCAAGAACTTTGGCGCCGCTTTTCTGAAGTACCTGGGCAGTCAAAACCCCAGAGCGCCCAAGCCCCAAAACAAAAACCGTCTGATCTCGAAAAAAAGGAACAGATATCATAAGCAGACCTTCATCTAAACACATTTTTTGTGCCTTCCCCTGGCTCAATTGTCAATCTAAAAGGTTAGAATCCTCTCGAATTTCTTGGAGAAGTTTTCAAGCCCTCTTCAAAATCGAAAAATCTTCTATTTTTAACGTTTTGAAAAGTTTTTTGGAGGTAAATGAAGCAATGGAGGGGAAAAAAAGGAGCTTTTTAGAGGTGAAAATCGGCAAGCCTGATCAGCAACTCAAAGATAAAATCAGGTACTATTTATTAGGGAACCCACTCAAAAGCAGCGCCCTTCACCACGAAAGACTCGGGATTTTTGCGGCCCTCGCGCTATTTGCAGTAGATGCCCTTTCCTCTGTGGCTTACGCGACAGAGGAAATCATCCTTGTGTTAGCCCCCTACCCCTTGCTCTACCCCTTTTCTCTCCCCATCGCTTGCATCATCGTTTTGTTAATGGCGATGATCATAACATCTTACATTCAAACCGTTCATGCCTTTCCTAACGGGGGCGGAGCCTATACCGTCTCCAAAACTTATCTGGGAAGTCACGTCGCTTTGATTGCAGCCTCTGCGCTTTTAATTGACTACATCCTAACCGTCGCGGTATCTGTCTCAGCAGGGGTTCGATCTCTGGCTTCTGTATTCCCCGCACTTTACCCCCATAGCACCTTCATTTCAGTCTTTTTTGTGTGCATGTTATGCGCCCTCAATTTACGTGGCATCCGTGAATCTGCAGGCCTTTTGATGTTTCCTGTTTATGCCTATATTTTAGGCATGTTGGCCCTTTGCATAACGGGCTCTGTCCTTTCTTGGACAGGCATCTATGGGCTACCAGCCCCCCTCCCCTATGCACCACCAGGCACTTCCATGGAAGAACTCACCCAGAGCGCTATGCTTCTCCTGCTTTTACGAGCCTTTGCAGGTGGTTGCACGGCCATGACAGGCATCGAGGCCATTGCTAACGC
Source organism: Alphaproteobacteria bacterium (assembly GCA_051657225.1). GTDB lineage: Bacteria > Pseudomonadota > Alphaproteobacteria > Holosporales > JBOFFI01 > JBOFFI01. The sequence goes on along the minus strand of JBOFKH010000177.1, from coordinate 519 downwards.
TGGCTCTATGCTGAAAAAACCCCAAGCCAAGACAGCATCCATCGTTTTAATGACCATGGGGCTTTGTTTAGGAATTTTTTTCGGAGGGCTTACGTGGATTACAGATGCTTTTCAGCTGCATCCCCTCCCAAAAGAAAGTTTGGTAAGCCAAATCACCAAAACGTGTTGGGGGAATGGCTTTTTTTACGCTACATTTCAGATGCTGATAACGCTCATCCTTTTATTCGCAGCCAATACTGCCTTTGCTGGATTTCCAAAATTAGCTTCTATGTTAGCAGAAGATAGCTGGCTACCGCGCCAACTTTCTGCATTAGGAGACCGTCTCGTTTTTTCTAATGGCGTTGTCGTGCTGGCCATTATCGCCTCAACCCTCATTATCATCTTCCAAAGCGACACCCACACCCTCATCCCCCTTTACGCTATCGGCGTTTTTTTGGCTTTTACCCTCAGCCAGTTTGGAATGGCAGTCCACTGGTTTAAGGTTGCAAAACGTCCTTGGCGCAAAATCATGATCAATAC
>JBOFKH010000176.1:0-1708 GCA_051657225.1 Alphaproteobacteria bacterium | reverse complement strand
AATTGCTCGCACCCAGGGCAAGGACGCGGCTTTGAAGGCCGCTGGCATTGAAATTGGCACCTTCGTGGTGGGTGGCGTCGTGGTTAAAGGGGCCTTTAAGGTTGGCAAGGTGGCGTACAAATCTGCCGAGGCAGCCTGGGCCGCCTATGTGGCAGAAAATCCCATCATGGCAAAACTTGGAAACACTGTCGCCAGCGCTGTCGAACGCGGGAAAACATGGGCTGGGGTAGGTGCGTCGGAAAAAATTTTAGCTCTTCCGGAGCCAAAATTTGTTAAACACCACATATTTAATAAATTTCGTGGAACAAGCCAGCAATCCGAAAAATATCGTCAGTTTTTTAAAAAGCATGATATCCAAGTTGATTCTTACACAGTAGAAATTCCCGAAGGCATGTATAGATTGGAAATACATGTCGCTGAAAACAATTGGACGACAAAATGGAAGCAGTGGATTGATCAAAATCCAAACGCAACGACGAAAGAAGTTTACCAATTTGCTGGACAAATGATGGATAATTATAAATTGAACAATTTACCTTTAGTTCCTTATAAGGGAAAATGAAAATGAAAATAGAAATAGATAATGAACTTATGGAAATTTTAAAAAAAATTGCTTCAGAAAATAAAAAAAAAGATGAATGGTGTGCTTTAGAATCTTCAGATTTATTTCAAACAGAGCATTATTGTGGTGGCTATGATGCAACGGAAAACGCTTTTTGCTTTAGTTATTATAATGAAATGGGAAAAGAATTCTGGTTTCAATTTTCTCTCAATGAGCTAGAAAAATTTATAAAATTTGAAAAAAAATACTTATTAATGCGCCCTGCAGGGTGAATCTGCTTGAAACATCTCCTCTCCTGCTTTTTCCTCCTCCTTCACACCCTGGCGTTTGCCAGGGTTCTTATGCCTGTTGAGGAGATTCATCGAATTTCTTCATATGCCATTCCAAGGGGCGCCCTTGCAGGCGCCTTGGGTGCCGTCACTTCAGAAATGCTTGCGGAAGCGATTGCTGGAAATCCTAAAGAAATGGCCACGCGGGTTTTGGGAGAAGTTGCTGAGCGCGCAGCCCTGGAGGGTCGCGGATTCTCTCAAAAAGACTATGAAACAGCCCTCAAAGAGGCTGCTGAGGTTGCCAAAAATGTTGGGCAAATTGGCGCCGCCAGTGTGGCACTTTTAAGCCGGCAAGACGTGGGCACGGCCATCCACACGGCCCAGACGGCGACGGAAAACAACCTGATTCCTGGGCTTATCGCCGGCGGTCTATTCGTTTGGTCAGCCTATGACCTTTACCAAACTGCTCAAACGGAGGGCCCTGAGGCAGCGCTTCAACAAGCCGGCGTTGAGGTTGTGGTGGCTGTTGTGGGAGGCACCGCCATCAAGCAGGGCTTTAAGATTGCGGGCAAAATTTATCCCGTTGCCGAGGCAGCCTGGGCAGCCTATGTGGCAGAAAATCCCATCATGGCAAAACTTGGAGACGCTGTCGCCAGCGCCGTCGAACGCGGGAAAAACTGGGTTGAACGAGGTGTTGGGAAGGCTTCCCAAAAGGCACCTTCTAGGAACGTTGCCTTAGAGGCACTTGATCTGGAGCCGCCCAAAATTTACCCATTTAGCTCCAATTATTGGAAAAAATCAGATGTACATACTTTCCGCGGCCAAACCAATCGTGTTCATAAACGTGATGATTTGATTGATTTGGGGAGAGTGGACC
>JBOFKH010000175.1:0-20590 GCA_051657225.1 Alphaproteobacteria bacterium | reverse complement strand
AAATGAGATGATAAAAAATTATTTTTTAGAGGCTGCAGGCTTCCCCCACACACGCTTGCGACGCAATCGAAACCAAGCCTGGACTCGGAATTTAGTGGCAGAAACCACGCTCAGCAGCCACGATTTAATTCTACCGCTTTTCGTTCGAGAAGCTGGCATATCTGATCAGATTACAAGCCTTCCAGGTGTTGTCCGCTATAGCCTTGAAACTTTGCTTCCTGTGTGTGAACGCGCCGCTAAACTTGGTATTCCAGCTGTGGCTCTGTTTCCCGTTGTTGCCCACGACAAACGAACCCCCTTGGCGGAAGAAATTTTAAACCCAGAAGGACTGCTGATCCAAGCGATTCAGCGTATCAAACAGCATTTTCCCCAGCTTGGGGTTATCACAGATGTGGCGCTAGATGCCTTCACAAGCCACGGTCAAGATGGTTTGATTCAAAACGGTAAAATCCTCAATGACGAAACCCTTGTGATACTTCAAAAAGCCGCCGTTCTCCAAGCCCAAGCGGGCAGCGATGTGATTGCACCGTCGGAAATGATGGATGGCAGAATCAAAGCGTTACGAACCAGCCTGGACGATGCGGGTTTTCAAGACGTTTTGCTACTTTCTTATACGGCAAAATATGCTTCGGCTTTTTATGGTCCTTTTCGTGACGCTTTAGGGTCGGCTGCATGTTTGGGCCAGGCAGATAAAAAAACTTATCAAATGGACCCTGCTAATCTAGTGGAAGCCCTTCGAGAAGCTGCCCTTGATGTTGAAGAAGGTGCAGATATGCTTATGGTCAAGCCAGGGCTTCCCTATCTTGATGTCATCTCCCTTTTAAAGCAAACGTTCCCGCTTCCCATTTTGGCTTATCACGTAAGCGGCGAATATGCCATGCTGAAGGCAGCAGCGTCTCAAGGGTGGCTAAACGGGGACGCTGTTTTGATGGAGAGCCTTCTATGCTTGAAACGCGCCGGAGCTTCAGCCATCTTCACGTACGGCGCCCTCGAAGCAGCAGAACTTCTGAAAAACAACTAAGCAGTATGTTTCATTAGACTTCTTTTTGCCGCGCGGCACGCTCCATCTCCTGTTGCTTTTTTTGAAATTGAACACCAATCGCTTTGAAAGAATCAATCATTTGTTGGGATAATTCGCAATCTGTATCTGCGTTCACTTTTTGCAAACAGACACTCATTGTTTGGCAAAATTGGATAAAATCCTTAAACCCCTCTTCGGTGACTTCATTTTGGTGCAGCAGGCCTTCCAAGGCTGCCAGCATCTCCCATCCCTTTTCACTCAGAAAACAGACATCCTCAAGTTTTTTCTTCTCCAGAGCTTTGGTGATATGGCTCATCAAAAATGCCATTTTAAACATAGATTCTGAAATAAGATCTAAAAGATCAGTGCTATCTATTTTTCGGTCAGTATATGGATCATGCGGCATGTTAAAATCCCCCTCACATGGTACCTAATCGTCTTTTTTATTATTTAATGTTTTGAGCTGTTTTTCAATTTGCTGCGCTTTTTGCGCAGCTTTGGTGAGTTTAGAAATCTGCTGTTGAACTTTTTCTTTTTCTTTTTTCAATTTTTCAAGCTCTCTGGTGGCTTTTTTAAAGACTTCGGCTTCCTTGATTTCGAAATCTTTTAATTTTGCTCCCAAAATATCTCGGTTTAATATATCGATCGATTCTTCGTAAGACCTCGCATGTCCCTTTGAAAATGAAAAAGAAGAAACTGTTGCAGTAGACGGATCATTCCCTAATGTCCCTTGAAAATCTAAGGCAATCATGGTGATACCTTCATAAACAGTTCCTGGAGCGCCTTTTAATTCGCCCACCCGTGTAAAAATACCTTCTACCCAATTCGGCTGTTCCAGGCTGAGAGAAAATTCGACCTTAGGGGTTTGACCCTCCATCCATGCTCGAACAAAAATATTTTTCTGATAAAGACTTGAAGATGCCTTATCTGGAAAAGCATACATGCTGAAACGGGGGTTATCACTTTTGAATGAGAAATCAAAAAACACTTGAATAGCGTTTAAATTATTCTGGAAAATTCCCTCAAAATAGGCTGGATCAAATTCAGGTTTCAAGATGGAGTCTGAATCATTTCGCTCCAAACTGATTCCAAAAAGCGTTAGACCATATAAATTGGGTTTTTCTTCATCAAGAATCTTTCCAGCAATATCTAATGTTAAATTATTTTTACCAGGGGATGAAAAAAAACCTCTCGGACCAATTAAAAAATCACGTAATTTTAACAAAAAAGTGAAATTTTCTTGGGCTAGCACCGCCTCTTCTGTTAAAGGGTTTCCTTCATTGTCCCTTCCGCAATAAACGTTATAAATGTCGATAAAATTTACAAGTGACTCCATAAAAGACCTAACAGCCTCTTGGTTTGCTTCTTTGTGAGAAACGATGGTGACAAACAAAAAATTTTGGTCTGTCTCAGCGTTTGGCGTTACACGTTGTAGAAAAAAAGTAATACCAGGAGAAAAACCTGAGAGCTCATTAGAAGCGCGTCGCACTTCTATCCCGTTGACGTAGCAGATGGATTCAAGATCTGCTTCAGTTTTTCCGCTCATCATAAGGTTTAGCTGGGCCATCAAAGAATCATTATCTTCTTCAACAACCAAAGGAACTCCCACATCCTTAGCTTGAATATGAAATTGGTATTCTCCTGGAGCGCCATTCAAAGAGGTCTTTACGGTATTTAAGTGCACTACAAATTTACCCTCTACCCCTGCGCGATCAAATTCGTACTGGATATCTTGCAAAGACATTGTTGCTGTAATGTTGATCCTTTGGCCTTGCAAAACAAGACTTCCTGCAATATTCATGGCTTGTGAAACCGAATTTGCTTTTAGGTTTGCGTCGGGAGCTATAGGCTGAAGTTGATCTCGTCTTGCCAATTGTTTAATGGAAATTTCAAATTCCCTCGGCAGAGCCCTTTCTGAAACACGGCAAACTAGATAATTATCATCTCTTCCGTCTGATGCAGAGATCTTCGCGACACGTTTTGCAAAAACACACTGGCTATCAAATGAATTAGCACTTTTAAGTTTTGCGTTGCTGGATTTTATGACCGTTAGCAGTTTCTGCAGCTCTTTTACAGCGTTCTTTTTAGCTGCAAACGCATCTAGCTCTTCTTGCGCTTTCTTTTCAAGAATTTTTACCCTAGTTTCGACAGGATCCAACAACTGTTGAGAGGTTAAATCAGCCATGCCTGGAAATTTAATGGGAAGAGACATGGTCTTCGTTTTTTGAAGCTCCATCTCTTCCATAAGCGCCCCTTGGCGAAAAACCTTTCTGCCCATTTTTTGGGAAAGCATTGGATTTTGAGCACCAGGGTTTAGATTGGGGTATTGTGCGCCGGGTCCCTTCATAGAGCAATCTCCATACGATTAATAACTGAAGGAGAAGTGCAAAAAGCATACATACCAGATGGACAAAAAGAGAACGATTTATTTTTAAAGGATGATTTTCGACATCGGTGCGTGCACATACGATACCTGTTGCCAACTTTTTCTCTACTTGAGAAGGCTTTTCACAACATCCGTATCTTGAAAAAGGTGGTAGACACTTTCAATTTGTTGGTAGTGCTCATGCCCCTTGCCTGCAATCAAAATGAGGTCGCCTGGGCCTGATATTTGAATAGCCTGGGCAATAGCCTCTCTACGGCCAGGAATTTCTTTAGCTTCCTGGCAATTTTCTAGAATTTCCCGCCGAATTTTAGCAGGGTTCTCATAGCGAGGGTTATCATCCGTCACGATAACCCAATCTGCAAGGGCTTCCGCAATGGATCCCATTTCTTGTCGCTTGCCTTGATCCCGATCGCCCCCACAGCCAAAAACCACCCCTAGTTTTCGCTTGGTATGAGGGCGCAGCGCTTTAAGCACTGTTTGAAGCGCATCTGGCGTGTGGGCATAATCTACATAAATCGAAGCGCCTGTTGGGCTTGTGTCCGCGAGCTCTAAACGACCAGGAATTCCTCTCAACCTTTCAAGCAAGGGAGCAACTTGCTCCCAAGCAACGCCGGATGCAACCACAATCCCCAATGCTGCCAGGGCATTTAAGGCTTGAAACTCACCTAAAAGAGGGAAAAAGACTGAAAAGGGGTGCCCCCAAAGGGAAAGCTTCAGATGTTGTCCTTCAGGCGTAGGTGTCCGTTCCAATAAACGTAGGTGCTCTCCCTTATACCCATAGCTCCATATTTCAGAAGTTGTTTTAGAGACGAGAGATTCAAAGCGGTCCATATCAGCCCATAAAATGCTTTTTCCCTGGGATGCAACTAAATCCGTAAACAGGCGGGCCTTGGCTTCGAAATAGGCGTCTAGTGTGCCATGGTAATCTAAGTGGTCCCTGGAAAAATTCGTAAAGGCTGCAGCCTGGAATTGAAGCCCCTCCAAACGTTTTTGTTCGAGCCCATGGCTCGCGGCTTCAATGGCGAGATAGTCGATTTCTGCAGACTGCCGGATGGTTTGAAGGCAGGTATGGAGGCTCAAAGGATCTAACGTTGTCAAAGCCGGAAGCTCACCCAAAACCTCTTTAGGATGTTGGGAGCAGTGGGTCCAATCAACCCCTAACGTTCCCAAGCTTGCAGCCCGTTTATCGAGCATGCCCCACAGCTGCCGCGCAAACCCCACAACTGAACTTTTCCCATTGGTTCCTGTAACGGCAGCGATAAAAGATGGCCTTTCAGAATAAATCAGAGAAGCCAACTTGGCTAAAGCAAATCGAACATCAGGGACTGCAATAAAAGGAAGATGTGGATAGTGTGCTGCTTCCTGGGAACAAGTCTCAAGGTCTGATAAAATCCCGGTAGCCCCCAGGTGAACAGCACTTGAAATATAGGCTCTACCATGGGCTTGGGTGCCGGGGATTGCAATAAATAAAAAGCCAGGCTTTGCTTTCCGGGAATCTTGGGTGATGCCTTGAAACGTATTATTAGAGAAGGGATAAAGATCTCCCAGCAATTGGCAAGGCAGATTGGAAAGAATCCACCCGACAGATAGCGGCAAATGCGTCATGCATAATCCTAATCAACTCATTTTTCTTGATCCTAGAAAGATTTTATAAAAAAAACAAGCGTCTCACCTTTATACTCTTAAAGATTTTCTCCTTGGGACTTATGGCCCCATCAAGTATTGTTGTAACTTATTTAGGTTGTGTAGAAAAGAGGTCAACAGGTATGAAATGGCACGCTGATGGGATCATCTTGGAGGTTCTTTCCTATGGAGAAAATGCTTATCTAGCTGAAATTTTCACACAAACCCACGGAAAATATCGGGGCATTTGTCGAAAAAACAAAAAAAGCCCCACCATGCTTCAGGTTGGACGGTTTTTAAAAGCAAACTGGAACGCAAGGCTTGAATCTCAGCTGGGAACCTGGTCCCTGGAAGACCATGCCCTTCAACCTATTCGTTTTGCCTCGCTTCTTGAAAACCCCCTCGGGTTAACTGCTTTGCTAAGCATTTCAAGTCTTTGCAAAGACCTCATTCCTGAACGACAGCTGTATCCAAAGCTGTATGAGGCATTTCGAACAGTTCTTCAAACCCTCAATGCCCCACCCAAACAGCTTATCTATATTTTTCTCAGGTTTAAACTTTTGCTATTAAAAGAGCTTGGGTATGGCCTTGATTTCAGCAAATGCGTTGTGACAGGCCAACAAATTCCCCTTACTCACCTTTCTCCCAATACGGGAAAGGGGGTTTGCGCTGACATAGCGAAACTTTACCCGGGAAAGCTGGTGGAGCTTCCACGTTGTTTATACGACTCAAAAACCAGTTGGGAAACCCTAGAGCCATCAGAAATTGAAAAAAGTTTTGACTTACTATCTTTTTTTCTAAAAAAATGGTTAATTAGTCAAAACTCGACATCTTTAAAACAGTTAGAACACTATCAAAACTATGCTTTAGAGGTCTGCAAAGCCTGATTGGTTAAGCCATTTATTGTCTCGAGTTTTATAAAATGTTTTGAAAGATTTTTTTGCTAATCTTTAAAAAACGAATGAGACTTGGTATTAGCATTAGCAGAGGCAACACATCATGGATTCTCCAGAAATTTTGCGACAACGGATGGTGAAAACACAACTGATGCCAGAAGCAATCAGCTCAGCTGAGCTTTTGAAAGCCTTCGGTGTTGTGCCACGGGAATATTTTTCAACCTTAGAAAAAAATATGGTGTTGGCTTATCAAGATGATCACCTTCAGGTAGAGGCAGATCGCTTTTTAACCCGGCCAGCGCTTCTTGCCCGGCTGATCGAATTTGCAAACCCTCAGGCTTTTGAAAAAGCTTTATACATTGGAGCCATGACAGGATATGGACCTTTCATCCTACGCTTTCTCGTCCAAGATGTTGTGGCTGTAGAGGAAAGTGTCTTGCTCTATACGTATATGGAGCAAAATCAAAAAAAATTAAAATTAAATAAAATTTCTATCCACCAGGGATCTTTAGAAGAAGGATGTGCGAAAGAAGGACCCTATGACCTCATCTTTATTGAAGGAGCTGTTGAGCATATTCCGCCAGCTCTTTTGAAACAACTGAAACCCGAGGGTCGCATCGTTGGTGTTTGGCAGCTAGAAGCTGAATCTCAACAAACTTTTCAGATTCAACTCCCCTATCAGGGACAAAATCCCTCCCCTCAGTATGCTTTCAAGACATCCCTTCCCTTGCTAAAAGCATTTTCAAAAAAAAATAAATTTACATTTTGAAAAATTGGGCAATTGGCGTTATAAAGAGAGAATCGTTCTGGTTGAACATTCACGGGAAGGCGCCCATGTTGTTTATATATTCTTTTAAGTTTGCATTGTTTTTATTTTTTTCTCTTGCAGCGCTTCCATTAATATCAAATTTTTGTGAAGCCGCTGAGGCCCCCCAAAAAAAGGCCGCAACTGTTCCTGGGAAAGAAACGCCGCTCAAGGGAGAACACGCAACGGTTGAAACCTTAGATCAAGCTTTTGCAGATGCCTACCTTAGTAATCCAGACCTTGATGCTGCCAGGGCTCAACTTCACCAAAGAGATGAAAAAGTCTCACAAGCTGTTGCTGAGTGGCGACCAGACATTGTAGGGTCTCTTTCCCAAGCTTACGATAAATCAAAAGCTGATGGAACATTACCAGGCACAAACACCTGGGCATCGAACCGTCAAAAAGCCATTGGTGTTACGGTTAACCAATCTCTTTTCTCTGGTGGCTCAACACATTTCAGGACAAAATCTGCAGAAGCAGGGGTGCTCGCTGGTCGGGAAACGCTTTTGAGTTCTGAGCAAACTGTTTTGTTAGATACCGTTAAAGCATTCACGGACGTCTATACAAAAACCCAGATTCTTGGGTTCTTGCAAGCGAGTGAAAAGGTTTTGCAAAGCACGGTAGACCAAACCCGAGCTCGGTATGAAGTGGGAGAAGTAACCCGCACTGAAGTTGCTGCAGCTGAAGCCAATTTTGCAGAAGCTGTATCAAATCGGGTGAGTTCCGAAGGTGACCTTGAAACGGCACGGGCCACATTTTTGAAAGTGATCGGGCGCCCCCCAGGCAAGTTGATTTTCCCCACGGTAAACCTTCAACTTCCCAAGAACCGCCAACAAGCGATAGAAATGGCGCTGAAAAAAAATCCGTCTCTCCAGGCTTCTAAGTTTCAAGAAGAAGCCTCTCGGTATGATACCAATGCGCAAATTGGAGCTTTATTGCCCCAGGTGAGCGCTGAGGCCAGCACATCCCGTTCTCTTCGAGATGGGGCCGGTGTCACCTCAGGGGGGGGGAAAGACATGTCTGTAAGGCTTTCCGTTTCGCTTCCCATTTATCGCCAGGGATTAACCCACTCTAGGGTGCGAGAAGCTGAGCAGAGGGTGGCAGAAACAAAAGCCTCTCGCCAGAGCACCCAACGGAGTGTAATCCAAGCGATGACCCAGGCATGGACAAGCTGGATTGCAGCCCAAAAAAGCAGAGAGCAGCTTACGTTACAGGTTGATGCCAGCGACCTTGCTTTACGAGGTGTTCGGGAAGAATATACCATGGGTCTTAAAAGTCTTTTGGATGTGCTGCAGATTGAAGAAAAATGGCGTGACGCGCAAATTGCTTTGGTGCGAGCTCGCCAGACTGAAACCCTCGCACAGTTTCAAATCCTTGTGTTGGTGGGCGAATTGACAGCAAGAAATCTGAAGCTTAAAGTCCCTTACCATGACCCTAATGTTTATTACAATGAGCATCGGGGAGATCCGTTTAGCCTAAAGTAGAGGTTTGTTAGAAAATCACCTTCGGTTAATTGTTTTTTGATGTTTTTGCACACAGAGTGGGGCGCAATAGCTTCAAGACCTTTGGGTTTATGTTGTGATTTTTTTTTAAAGTTAGAGGATGTTTATGAGCCAAGTGGAATACCAAGATGATCCCTCTATGGAAGAGATTTTAGCTTCCATCCGGCGTATCATTACCGAAGAAAAGGGCGTGCCTTCGTTAGCCCCTGGGCCTTCAAGGGGGTCGCCGCTTCTAGAAAATCTAGAGGAGCCCCTTACATCTACCCATAAAGACCCGCGATCTCATGAGCATTCCGCGCCTCCATTTCCTCCCCGGTTTTTAAAAACGTCTTATGACACGCCTGTGAGTCCTGCGCCTGTTGAAGTTATGGAGCAAAAAGAAGCAACGCCACCTCCTTTGGGCCCACGAAAAAAACCTAGCCCCCAGGGTGTTCGTTTGGTGAAGAATCGTGAAGCCGTGTCTTCTCCTGAAACAAAATCTGTTCGTTTTGAAGAATCCAGCGCCCATGTCCTAGAAAATTTCTTTCTAGATGCCCTAAGGCCTCTCATTCGAGAGTGGCTGGATGATCACATGCCCTCTCTGGTTAAGCAGATTGCGACAGAACACGTAGAAGAAATCCTGTATAAAAAAATTTTTAAATAGCAGTGAAGCAGCTATCGGCTTTCCTTGAACAAGACCAGCGTTTGATCTGGCACCCTTTTACCCAAGAAAAAAATGCTCCGCTGCCGATTTTGATTGAAAAAGGCTCAGGGGCTCACCTTTATGACGCAGATGGGAAGACTTACCTCGACCTTATCTCAAGTTGGTGGGTGAACCTACACGGACATGGCTGTCCTGCCATTGCTGAGGCTATCTACGCCCAAGCCTTAGAGCTCGAACAGGTGATTTTCGCAGGCTTCACCCATAAACCTGCCATCACCCTTTGCCAAGCGCTTGGGGCCATCTTGCCCGCTTCCCTTTCCAAATATTTTTTCTCAGACAATGGTTCAACAGCTGTTGAGGTTGCCCTTAAAATGGCCTACCAATTTTGGTGGAATCAGGGTGAGCCCCAAAGGCGCCTCTTCCTAAGCTTTGAGGGTGCTTACCATGGCGACACGTTTGGCGCGATGAGTGTGGGAAGAACGTCTGGGTTTCACGGCGCTTTCCAAGATTTTTTGTTTGAGACAGCCACCCTTCCCTTTCCTGCTACATGGGAGGGGGATGAAACCGCTGCCCAGAAAGAAGACGCTGCTCTGGAGCAGCTGGAAACCCTTTTAAAAAAACAGGCAACCCACATTGCAGGCATGATCCTTGAGCCATTGGTTCAAGGGGCTTCTGGCATGCGCTGTTGCCGCCCCAGTTTTTTAAATCGTTTGATGGCCCTGCTAAAAGCCCATGGCATTTTAATTCTTTTTGATGAGGTGATGACTGGGTTTGGGCGAACAGGAACCACCTTTGCTTATGAACAGCTGGAACATGTTCCTGATATCTTGTGCCTTTCAAAAGGACTCACAGGTGGGTTTTTGCCGTTAGCCTTGACCGTTGCGTCGCAATCAATCTATGAGGCTTTTTTAGGGGACACGTTTTCGAAGGCCTTGGCCCACGGTCACTCTTATACAGCAAACCCCTTGGGGTGTGCAGCCGCAATTGCCTCCCTAAACCTTCTGCAAAGTCCCCAAACTCAGCAGCAGCTAGCAGATCTGGCCGTGGCTCAACGCAAGGGCGTTCAATACTTGCAAGAAGCAATTCCTGAGCGCACTCATCGGGCACGCTCTGTGGGAACGATTGCAGCCTTTGAGTGGCGCGAACCCCTAAGCAGCCCCAACAGCTCACTTCAGCGCTTGAAACAAGACGCTCTGGAAGCTGGGTTTTTAATACGCCCCCTGGGGCAAATCGTCTACCTGCTTCCTCCCTATTGCATCTCTTTGGAAGCGCTTGAAAGTGTTTACAGGTGGTTAGCCCATTATGGACACGATTTAGATTGACCCTTTTCCAGGGGATAGTATAACCTTCCAGCAGGTCATGACCTAAGTTTATGAAGTGAGGCGAATGATGACGAATATGGAGCATGTAACGCAGCTTTTAAAGCAGGCGTTTCCCGAAGGTTTTGTGCAGCTTGAAGATCTTGTGGGAGATGACAACCATTTAAAAGTGTCTGTCGTCTCGCCTGTTTTCGCGGACAAGACTAAAGTACAACAGCACCAAATGGTTTACCTCGCCCTGCAAGGGAAGATGGATCAAGAGCTTCATGCCCTTTCCATAGAGACCCGTACTCCCTAAGTAGTTCCATGGTTTGATAAGAGAAGGATTAATGATGTCAGCTATACTCGAAAATATCCGCCAGCAAGTTGGTGAAAACCCCGTAGTTTTATATATGAAGGGAACCCCTACCCAGCCCCAGTGTGGCTTTTCTTCAGTAGTGGTTCAAATCCTCAATCAGCTTGAAATTGCATTCCAAGGCGTTAACGTATTGGAAGACGATGACATCCGCCAAGGTATTAAAGAATTTACAAATTGGCCCACCGTTCCTCAGCTTTATGTAAAAGGTGACTTTGTGGGCGGGTGTGATATCGTGCGAGAGATGTACCAGAATGGCGAATTGCGCACATTGTTGCAGGAAAAAGGCCTCCTTGCAAAAGACTAAGGCTTAGGACTTAAGGGGAATTGCTGGCATGCAGCTGGTTCGGGGAACGCGAGATCTTTTGTTTCAAGACTACCTTCTTTTTCGTGAGGTAATCGAGGCAGCCCGCGTTAAGGCTGGATTTTACGGATTCCAAGAAGTGTCTACCCCCATTTTAGAAATGGCAAGCCTGTTCAAGCATACTTCCGGCGAGACGTCTGATATTGTCTCAAAAGAGATGTTTGAGGTTGCTTCCAGGGGTGCTGAAAAAGAAGAAGCTCAAGCAATGGTCTTGCGGCCGGAAGGAACCGCACCTTTCATGAGGGCGCTGCTAAACAATGGATTGCATCAACAGCTCCCTGTTAAAGCTTTTTACCAAGGGCCGATGTTTCGCTATGACCGCCCCCAAAAAGGTCGCTTGCGTCAATTTCACCAAGTGGGGGTTGAGTGGATTGGGGACGCAACCCCTTGGGCAGATGTTGACGTCATGGCTTGTGCTGCAGATTATCTGAGAGCTTTGGGCCTTTCGAAAGCCGTCACGTTACAGATCAATACCTTGGGAGACTCCCAAAGCCGAGAGCATCACCGTCAAAGCTTGGTTGCTTATTTCCAAGGCCATGCCCAAGATCTGTCTCCGGAAAGCTTGAAGCGCCTCACCACAAATCCTTTGCGCATTTTGGATAGCAAGCACCCGACAGACCAAGAAATCGCCAGGGGAGCTCCGAGGATTTTGGATTACCTAACCCCCACTTCCCAAGCCTTTTTTGAAACGGTGAAAACTGGCCTTAATGCACTTGATATTCCTTATGAGGTAGAGCCTTCCCTGGTTCGCGGACTAGACTATTACAGCCACACAGCCTTTGAGTTCACAACACCTGAGCTGGGGGCGCAGCAAACGGTTTTAGCAGGGGGACGCTATGACGGTTTATCCCAATTGTTGGGAGGGCCGCCCCTTCCAGGAGTTGGGTGGGCCGCCGGGGTAGAGCGTTTAATTCTCTTAAAAGCCCAGGTTGCACCTTTTGAAGCAAAAGCTCCCTCATTGCGAATTGCGATTTTACCCATGGGTGAGGCCGATGCACCCCAAGCCCTGGCGCTGGCCCATCAACTTCGGGACGCCGGGCATTGGACGGAGATTCTGTGGGGCACTTCCCAGCTTGGGAAAAAATTGAAGAAAGCGGATAAGCAGGGGTTTACACATGCGCTTATTCTAGGAGAAGAAGAACTTCGCCAACATTCTATTACAGTGAAAAACCTTGTAACTGGGGCACAAACCCTAATTGCATTAGGCGAGCTTGTCTCCTATTTTAATCGTCCCTGAAGAGTAGCTGGAGTTTTTGGATTAGCTTGGTATTAGGCGCTGGACGGGTTAAGATAATTGCAAGAAATGAGGTTCCTCCCCTTGAAAGCTTGCAAAATGAAACCGTCAGAAACCGACACATCTCAAGGTGATCTTTTCAAAGAACGTCTATCCAATCAGCTGAATCCTCGAGATCCTTTGTTTATTTTGGCAGGTCAAATCAACTGGTGTGAGCTTGAGGAATGCTTTGGCTCAAGCTTCAAAGATGGTCCAGGCCAGCCTCCCAAACCCATTCGGCTGATGGTGGGGCTGATGCTGCTGCAACACCTGCACGATTTGTCGGACGAAGAGGTTGTAAAACAGTGGGTTCAGAATCCGTATTGGCAGTATTTTTGCGGTTTTGACTATCTTCAGTGGGATCTTCCTGCTGATGGAAGCTCGCTCACCCGATGGAGACAACGCCTTGGTGGCAAAGGCTTAGAAAAAGTTTTGGCAGAAACCATCGGGGTTGCTTTGAAAACCGAAACTGTTGCAGCGCTTGACCTGAAAACAGTGATCGCGGACACAACGGTAATGGAGAAGAACATTGCTTTTCCAACAGATTCAAAATTGCTGAATCGAGCCAGGCAACACTGACAGCTTTGGCGTCTAAAGCAGGCGTAAAACTTCGCCAAACGTACAAGAGGACCGGTAGACAGGCGGCCATAAACGCTGGCAAATACGCACATGCTAAGCAATTCAAAAGAATGAAAAAAGAAATCAAAAAGCTCAAAAACTATCTGGGACGCGTGACCCGAGATATCGAGCGCACTATCCAAGGTTCTGTGGAACTTCAGGAAACATTTTCCTCGCTGTTGGGGATGGCGAAACAGCTTCTCTCCCAAAAGAAAGACAGCTCCCATAAGCTTTACAGCCTGCATGCTCCTGAGACCTATTGCATCGCGAAAGGTAAGGCTCACAAGGCTTACGAGTTTGGATGCAAGGTTTCTTTGGTGCCCACGCACAAGCAAGGCCTGTCCTTGTCTTCAATGGCCCTGGCTGAGGCTGCGTTTGATGGGCATACCCTTGGACAACAAGCCTTAAACGCGCAGAAGCGCTCTCAGGTGTAGCGATCGAGGAAGGGTTTGTGGACAGGGGATACAAGGGACAGGGGTGTCACATGGGCCAAAATCTACATGTCAGGCCAAAAAAGGGGCGTCACCAAGGCGATCAAGAAGCGGATCAAGCGCAGATCGGCCATTGAGCCTCACATTGGACACATGAAAGCTGAAGGAAAGCTACGCCGAAACTTCCTCAAAGGCACGCTCGGTAACGCCTTGAATGCCCTGCTATGTGCTGTGGGGCACAATTTAAGGATGATCTTGAGAAAGATCCTATCCTTTTTTGTGCTTTTAATCGCCATCGCTCTGCACCTACCCAAGCTGGATACTCGAACACTTTCGACCTCACCTCGACCCTAACCCCTTTCTTCAGGAACGACTAGCTTAACCCGTCCAGCGCCTAATACCAAGCTAATCCAAAAGCTCCAGCTATTCTTCAGGGACGACTAATCAGCCAATTCTCTCCGATTTTTTATATATTCACCAATACGTTTTTCAAGCAAATCAAGATCTTTAAGCCCTTCGCAGAACTCCTTGGGTGTCATGCCACCTGTCCCAGCAACAACAAACGTCCCTTTCAATTTTCCAGTTTTCGCGGGATAGATAACTCGAATGCTATGTTTTTTCAAGAACGAAGGATTTTGAAGCAGAAATTTGCTCGCGGATTCAACTTTTTCAGGCGAAATTTTATCCCCCTTTTGGTAAGTAATATTCCCAAGTCTGTTTCCTTTTTCCAAAATTTCTGCGATATAAAACTCTATAAAATCTTTACTTCTGTAGCTCGTTTTTCCCGAAACATGCAACCAAAGAGGCGCAGCTGGCCCCGTGTAAGAATAATCTTTACTTTCCGAGCATTTTGCTTCTGTTTGTTCGATAAAAGAGCGCATCTGCCCATCCGGAACTTCTTCGATCCCCATTACGGGAAGACTTCCGCCTTTCGCGTAGATTTTATTTTTTTCTTCGGCTGCACGCAAAAGCGCTTCTTTTGTTGGATACTTTCCCGCAAAATTTTCATCAACTGTTACTGGGATTGTCACTTTTGAAAGGTCCCCCCCCAGATCCTTAATCGCTTTTACGAAAGAAGCCAGTGTGTGATGGCTGTCAGACAAAACGTAAGGGCGTAATCCTCCTATGCTCATCGTTTTGATAACACGAAGGGGCTCCATAAAAGGGCTTGTTCCGCTATTAAAACAAAAAACAGGTTTGTTGTTTTCTAAGAAAAATCCTCGCATTCTCCCCTTTTTTTTCTGTTCTTCCAAAGAGGGTCTTTTGCTAATATCTTCCACAATTTCTTTAGATATTTTATCAACCACTTCCATGGATACAGATTGTTGCCCAGCCATAATCTCGTTGAGAGGAACAAATACCAAGTTTCTAGGTTCTGGAGGACAATAAAGCTCACGGGTGGATTGTGACCCAACTTCCGTTGATGAAAATGCAGGAAAAGTTGAAAGAATAAAAAGCGAAATAGTTGCTCGATGAAATCGCATCACAAACCTCATTTTTAATGTCTAATATCAACATACTAACTATTTTTAATTAATAAAATATCAATACAATCTAAAGATGTCTTGTTCTGATGTAGATATTTGAAGGTTCACAACCGCAGCATACTCAACGCCGTCCAAGCAAGCATTTTAGCCCATAAGAAAATCTTGCTCACCCTATCCGGAAAAGCGCCGCACCCCATATAAATCCACCTCCAAAAGCATTACATAAGACCAGATGCCCTGGCTGAATGCGCCCATCTTTAACGCCCACGTCAAGAGCGAGGGGAATAGAGGCAGCAGACGTGTTGGCATGCTGGTCACCTGTATGAATCACCTTTTCATCAGGAAACCCAAGACGCTTACAGGTGGCCTCAATGATCCGGCGATTGGCTTGATGGGGGACGAGCCAATCTACAACCTCAGCGGTTAGTTGATGAGCCGCCAAAATTTCTTCTGTTACACTGCCCAGCTTGAGCACCGCGTTTTTATAGATCTCTCGACCGTTCATCTCGATGACGCCTGCGGTTTGGGTTGAAGACGCTCCGCCCGTTGTGCGCAACAAATCATATCCAGAACCATCGCTGAGTAAGCGGGTTCCTAAAACACCAGGTGATGTCATACCACCCGCTTCACCCGTGCTCGCCTCAGCCCGAAGCACCACAGCCCCAGCGCCATCTCCAAAAAGCACTGCTGTTCGACGATCTTCCCAGTCCAAAAGTCGCCCCATGGTTTCTGCCCCTACCACCAAAGCTGTTTTGGCCATTCCCTGACTCAGGTAAGCATAGGCTGTGGAAAACGCCACAACAAAACCGCTACAAACAGCCCCCACATCAAACGCTGCCGCCCCTTGGTTTCCCAACTTTGCTTGCAAACGGGTTGCAGTGGCTGGAAATGTGTGGTCAGGCGTTGTTGTTGCCAGTATAATCAGATCAACATCTTGGGGGAGGAGTTGGGCATGTTGGAGGGCCGCCCGGGAAGCTTCCAGCGCCAGGTCCGAAGTCAGCTGGTCAGAGTCTGCTAAATGACGTTTTGCGATGCCTGTACGCTCCATGATCCATTCATGGCTCGTGTCGAGGCTTTTAGATAACTCATGGTTAGAAACTTCTTTTGTTGGTAAATAGGAACCAACGCCCACCACACGAACTCGAAACGGCATCCATCTTGCTCCTTATTACCAGATTCCCAAAAAAAGAAAAAATTGGATTATGATGTCGATTTATATTTCCCCAGACACCGTAGCATGAAACGACGCAACAGCCTTGGCAATGGCATCATTCAAACCGCTCTCTACCATCTCAATGGTCATGCCTACGGCGCAGGCAAACCCTAATGCATCTGTTCCGCCGTGGCTTTTAACGGCAACCCCGTTCAAACCAAGCCAGATAGCACCATTGTAACGCCTAGGATCAAATTTTTCTTTAATATTTCTTAAAAGGGGACGAGCAAAAAAATAGGCAAGCTTAGAGACCCAGGATGAAGCAAACCCAAGCCGAAACGCATCAAACAAAAGACGGATCATCCCTTCTCCTGTCTTAAGAGCCACATTTCCCGTAAACCCATCTGTCACAATAACGTCTACGGTCCCTTTAGAGATGTCATCTCCTTCGACAAAACCATAAAAAGCAGCGCTGTGGGCTTTCAGCCTGCTCGCTGTTTCTTGCAACAGGGCGTGCCCTTTCATATCTTCTGCGCCCACATTCAAAAGCCCCACCGTAGGATGCGGCAAATGCAGCACGTGGCGCGCAAATGCTTCCCCCATAAGAGCAAAATCAACAAGGTTTTCAGCTGTACAGATTAAATTTGCCCCAAGATCCAGCATAATACTCTCACCCCGGGAGGTTGGAATTTGGCTGACGATGGCAGGACGATCAATCCCGGGAAGGGTTTTAAGGATCAATTTAGATAAAGCAAGGTAAGCCCCTGTGTTTCCTGCAGAAACAACACCCTGAGCCTGGCCATCGCGCACCGCCTCAATAGCAAGGCGCATGCTGGATCGTTTGAGGCTTCGAACCGCTGAGCTCGGCTTCATTTCCGGGGTTACAACTTCATCTGTATCCAGAAATATTACAGAATCTTGAAGAGAGGCATGCTTTGAAACAAGCTCTTGGAGACGTTGCTGAGGCCCAAAAAGCATAAAACGAACGCCAGGATGCCTGCGAGAGGCTAGCGCCAAGCCGTCTACTACCATTTCAGGCGCTTTATCTCCGCCCATTCCATCAATGGCTAAAAGCAACGACACGCCGCCCCCCTTCTTGGAAAAATCCTACCGGAACCAAAGAAATTATTCAGATGCTTGCTGGGCAGGTTTTTCAAAAACAAAACGTCCCCTGTAATGACCACAAGACGCACACAGGTGGTGCGGTAATTTCACACTTCCACAATTAGCACATTCCGAGGTGTGCACTGCCTTAATAGCATGGTGCGATCGACGCATACCTTGGCGTGACGGGGATGTTTTTTTCTTTGGAACTGCCATAGCACAGACCTCTCAATCATAAGTTGTTTAAACCTACCTACCTATGTACCCAAAAACGACCCAAAAGACAAGCTGATCTTGCAATCATTTAACAGATACGAGAAGAAAAATAATTTTTCATCAAAGAAGGGTGATTTTTTCAAACGCTTAAGCACTCTCAGCCCTTGCAATCTCAGGCTTGCTTCGATAGAATTTTCACGATTATGAAATGATTAGAAAGCATCAAAGGTATGGCCTCTCTTTTTCAGACAATCGCTGGGTGTTTTTCATCCTTTTCTGATTGGTTTGAAACATGTTTTGAGAAATGGCATGGTCAAAAAGGTTGGGTTAAATTTCTTGCTCTATTCGTGGCTGGTGCCCTTGGCGCTCTGGGATATGCCCCTGTCTATGCTTGGTGGTGCTTAAGTTTCAGCCTGGTGATTTGCCTGTGTGTGCTGGAAAAAGCCTCAACGGTTCGCCAAGCCCTGAGCCTGGGATGGATCTGGGGATGGGGCTATTTTTCAGGGGGGCTCTATTGGATTTCTTTTTCGTTGGGGGTGGAGTGGGCGCGCTTTTTATGGGTACTACCCTTTAGCCTGTTGGGCCTTCCAGCAATTCTTGCCTGTTTTTTAGCCCCTGTAACAGTAGGGACCTGGCTTTTAACCCGGCCTGGCGTTTCTCGCTGGTTGGGCTTTGCCACCTGTTGGGGAATTTTTGAGTGGTTAAGAGGCCATGTATTCACAGGGTTTCCTTGGAATTTAATCGCGTATAGTTTGGGAGATTTTCCCGGCTTGATGCAACCTGCTGCTTGGGTGGGAAGCTATGGATTAGGCGTATGGGTTGTGTTGGCACTCTCCTTTCCATACCTCCTCCCTTTTATAAAGGGAAATTTCAAAAAATTCGCGCTGTCAGGTTGCTTGCTCGCAAGCGTTTGGGGCGTAAAATGGGCGGGAGAGCGACGGCTAGAAGCTTTTCCACTTGCCTACCATGAGGCTGTTTTTCTGCGCATTGTTCAACCGAATATTTCCCAAAAAGAAAAATGGTCTCCTGAAAAGCGCCGCGAGAATTTTCAAAAACTGGTTGATCTAAGCCTTTCCCCATCCCAACAACCCGTAACACACCTCATCTGGCCCGAGGCTGCGGTTCCTTTCTGCTTGGAAGCAGACAAGGGCTTTGCGGGCATGCCAGCCTTCACAACCCCGGAAGGGGCTTTCATCTTGGGGGCTCCGAGAAAACAAGAACCAACGTCGCCAACCCAAACCAGGCTTGCTTGGAACAGCCTTTGGGTTTTAGACAGCAAGGGCAACGTTGGCGCTTTTTATGACAAAAGCCACCTGGTTCCCTTTGGGGAATATCTGCCCTTTCGATGGGTTTTAGAAAACGTACTCCCTGGAGGTGGCCTCAAAAAGATGACCTACGGTGATGTTGATTTTCAACCAGGGGCAGGCTTAAAAACCCTTGAATGCCCTGGAGGACCTCCATTCAGCCCCCTTATTTGTTATGAAGTTATTTTTCCTGGGCGGGTGATTGCTCCGGATGCTGCAGACGCTTCGCAACCTCAACCAGAGTGGCTTTTAAACCTGACCAATGATGCCTGGTTTGGCCAAAGCTCAGGCCCTTATCAACACCTAGACAGCTGCAGGTTTCGCGCCGTGGAAGAAGGCTTGCCTCTGGTGCGTGCAGCCAACACGGGGATTTCTGCCGTTATAGACCCCTACGGGCGTTGCGTTGCGTCCCTTCCGCTGGACCAAGCAGGCACGTTGGACACCCCCCTCCCTCGCGCCCTACTCAAAACTCCCTACCGCAATTATCGAGAAAGTTTATGGGTTGCTTGGTTGTTGGTGTTGGCCCTTTTGGTGTGGAGAATGCGAAACAGACCTACTCTAAAGGTTTAGTGAAAAAATTTTTATGTATTTTTTAATCATTTTTTTAGAAGGAATCTGCTAGAATCCTGGCGAATCGGATTGTCACGTAAGGTTTTAGCAGAAGAAAAAGGTAGGTTTTTATGAACAGATTGCTCCCCAAAACTTGGAGAGAATCATGTGTATGCTGGTTGTTAGTTTTAGGAATCCACAGCAACCTTTGGGCTGATGCTGTAGAGAAACCTGCCTCAGAATCCCAAGGGGTTTCCCAAGAAATACCAGATCCCCTTCGGCCGATGAATGAAGTTTTTTTTGACCTGAACCAAGGCCTTGATGAGTTTGTCCTAGAACCCGTAACCCGTGGTTATGAAGCCGCAGTTCCACCACTGGTGCGAGACGGAATCCATAATAGCCTGCGCAATCTGTCATTCCCTAAAACCTTTCTGAACTCTGTTTTGCAAGGAAACGTTGATAAAGCCGCGACGTCTCTGGTTCGCTTTCTCATCAACAGCACCTTTGGTTTTTTAGGGTTTGTGGATGTGGCCGCTGAAATGGGTGTTGAAGCTGTGGAGGAAGATTTTGGGAGAACCTTAAAAATGGCAGGCATGGAAACAGGACCTTACCTTGTTTTGCCCGTCATAGGTGCAACCAGCTTTCGAGATGGCCTTGGTTTGTTGGTGGACACGCTGACAGACCCCTTTAACCTGATTGTTTGTCACAACAAACGTCCACAGCTGATGTATGTGCGTTGGGGTGTGGATTTAGTGGATTGGCGCTTGCAATATCTTGAAAGCTATCAAAAGCTGAAAGAAACCTCTTTGGATTTGTACAGCACAATTCGCAGCCTCTATGACCAAAAAAGAGGCGATAGGGGAGCACTGCTTTTGAAGTCGGTTTCAGGTTCCCAAAACCCAGCAGAAACCCAAGAAGAACCCGTGTACAGTGAGGATATCGAAGCATGATAGTACGTTCAACGTGTGCTCTAACCCGTAGGGCACTGAAAATCTCTTATTTTTTTCTAATTTTGTGGGGAAGCTTTGCTTATGGCCAAGCCTCCGTTGAGAATTTTGTTAAAGGACTTGGAGAAAAGGTGATTCATTTGCTCGCGGACAAATCTGTTGGCAGAGAAGGACGAGAGAAAGCTTTTTTAACGATGCTTGAGCAAGATTTTGCCATGGCTTCCATCGGAAAATTTGTGTTAGGAAAACACTGGCGAAACCTCTCAACCGGAAAGAGACAAGAATATTTGAGGCTCTTTAAGAAAAATTTGTCCCATTCTTACGCGATTCGGTTTGAAGGCTATAACAACGAGACATTTTTGGTTTTAAAAGGAAAAACGATTGCGCCCCTTCCAGGTAAAAAAAACTGGAAGGTTTTTAGCCAAATTGTAAAGCCTGAGGGCGCAAAAACAGAAGTTGTATGGCTTGTAGTTCAAACACCTGCTGGTTTTCGTATCATGGACGTGATTGTTGAAAACGTCAGCATGAGTGTAACCCAACGTTCGGAATACGCTACCGTTATTGAGCGTGAAGGCATAGAGGGATTGCTCAAAA
>JBOFKH010000174.1:0-2013 GCA_051657225.1 Alphaproteobacteria bacterium | reverse complement strand
CGCGAATGTGCGAGGTGTTGCAAAGTTCCATGCGGCAGTTTTCTCCATAAATAAAGCTATCCATGGCCTTTGCGCTCGTAAGCCGTTTGCGTTTTGCTCCTCTGATCCGGAATTTGGTGCTATACAAGCCTTGGATATCTCATCCCTGATACTCTTTTGTCATTTTTGCCTATTTTTTTGTCCTTCCCGCAAAAGCGGGAATCTAGACAATCCTATCGCCTGGCACTGCTACTGAAGCGCCATGTTTGTGGGGTTTTCCTGGATCCCCGCCTGCGCGGGGATGACAACTGGGGCGCTGGGATGACAAAGGGCTACGGGGATGACGAAATGGGGCGCGTGGATGACAAAGTGGGAAATTTTTCATTTACCCTAAACGCGTACGAATCAAGATATTGAATAAAAAGCAAATAAATTGGCTAATTTTATCATAAATTTGTATGAAAAATGAGTTTAATGGAGTCTCTTTTCAAAGAGAATTGCATCGGGGGCAGTTATTTGGTATAAAGGGGAACGTTTTTTGCTTTGAACCTGTTCATCGCAAGGTTTTATAATGGAGAGCAGTGATTATTGTTCATACAGACTGAAGAGACACCAAATCCTTTGACCCTGAAATTCATCCCAGGGCACTCCCTTATGCCAAGTGGCAGCACCTGGAGTTGCGTGGCAATGGCAGATGCGGAAAAATCTCCGTTGGCTTCCGCGCTTTGGGCTGTTGGAGGGGTGGACGGTGTTTTTTATGGTGCTGATTTCTTGACTGTTACAAAAGACTCTGGGTCTTCTTGGCAGATTTTAAAACCTTCCTTAATCGCGGTTTTGGTGGATTTTTTCCTCTCAGGAAAGCCTTTGTTTTGGGAGCAAGGGGGTTCAACAGATCCTTCTCCTTCCGAGATGCCAACAGACCCTGTCTCCCTTGAGATCATGGAAATTTTAAATGCGAAAGTGCGACCTGCCGTTGCAAGGGATGGTGGGGATATCGTCTTTGATCGTTTTGAAGATGGTATTGTGTATGTGCGGCTTCAGGGGGCTTGTTCTGGGTGCCCGAGCTCAACAGCAACTCTAAAATCAGGTATTGAAACCATGTTAAAGCACTACGTGCCTGAGGTTGTTGAGGTTCGGGAATCTCTTTTGTCTTAAAGGTTAACAACGATAGGAGAAGCTTGTTGAGACGCTTCCAATTAAAGTCTATTTGTATTTATCTGGGGTTGGGAATTCTTTCTTGCTCTGTTGGTTCATTGTTTTATGTCGCCCCTCAAGGCTCGCCTTTTTTCAAAAAAGCTTTAGAGCCTGTTGCAGACGCTGAACCCGAAGTGGTTTCTGCCCAACGTTTTGAAGAAAAAGCTCCAGTTGTTGCTGCGCGTCAGAACGCTCATTTTTCCTCCTCTTATGGTTTGGGCGTTTTGTTGCGCCCCAAAAGCACCGCTGAAGTGCGGGACGTCTTCAAAGATCACGCGTTTCGTTTGAGTGATGTGCAGCGGGGTGGTGCTTCCGTGCCTCGGATTTATCTTTCCCATTTTCCAGAAGATTGGAAGCGGGCAAAGACTGAAAAAGACAGGCAAAGATTGTTTATCAAAATGATTTTGCCGCTTATTTTGGAAGAGAATGAGTATACGTTGATGGCACGGGTGCGCGCTATCCGTCTTTTTAGCAAGGTAAACCAAGGGAAAACCTTGAGGGAATCTGACCGCACGTGGCTGCGCCATGTGGCAAAAGAGTATCGGGTGCGTCCCTTTGATGAAAAAGCGTTGCTGGCACGGTTAGATTTCGTGCCTCCTTCTTTGGCCCTTGCCCAGGCTATCTTGGAAACAGGATTTGGGCATTCCCAAGCAGCGATGAACAAAAATTCCATCTTTGGACACATGCAAACATTGACCCAGGTGGCGTCGTACCCAAGCCTGCGCCACAGCGTTGTGTCTTATATTCGGAATTTGAACAGGCATCCTGCCTATCGGGCTTTCCATCAAGCGCGACTTCAAATGCGTATCAAAGGTCAGCTTCCTTCTGGTTTCATCTTGG
>JBOFKH010000173.1:0-2778 GCA_051657225.1 Alphaproteobacteria bacterium | reverse complement strand
GTCACTAAGTCTTCATTACTACCAACGGAAGAATCTCCACTCAAAACTGTCCCTCCCACTCCAAGGGCAATGTTTCCTATATCTCTCAATAATCCACCTTTCCCAGGAGTGATTTGCTTGGCGACAATAGGGGCATTATCAGAAGCAGTAACCTGAATCCCATTTGGCGCATTATAATACTGCCCATTAATCGTAAACCCAGAAACAGTCAATGAGATTAAACCAGAGGTTCTAGATTGCTGTCTTGAATCTGGCTGAAGAGAAATAATTGCACCTTTGGGAATTGCGCCGAATTTTTGGCTAAGAGTAGCTTTGTAGGTGCGATTAGATATATCAAGCTCACGATTCCATGCTATCGGCTCTGAAAGCTTGGCTTTAGCCGTTTCCCCTTCAGTT
Organism: Alphaproteobacteria bacterium; assembly: GCA_051657225.1. GTDB lineage: Bacteria > Pseudomonadota > Alphaproteobacteria > Holosporales > JBOFFI01 > JBOFFI01. Next base: position 2,382 of record JBOFKH010000173.1, on the reverse strand, counting down.
ACCGAATAAGAGCCAGTACCAGTTCTTGCAGGAGATGGACTAGAAGGTAAATCTCCTAGGTCAACCGAGGCTGGGGAATCATAGCCCAGGCTAGCAACCGAAACGGGAGCGGCAATCGGTTGAGAATAATTGGTTGGAGCAGAAGATCCACCGCCATCGACAATGACACCCAACGATGCAAGTCTTTTTGCCGCAGTCTCTGGGTCCTCTTGTGGCTGAACATTTTTGACAGAAGCGTAGAAGTCGGGCTTAGGCGAATAAGAGATTGGCTCAGAGCGAAAACTAGCACGGGGGATTGGTTGCGGAACACTTCGGGATGGGATGGATTGAACGGGCTGGCGATAGGCTTGCAATTGCTGAATTTGCGGACGAGCGACAGGAGGAGAAATCCGTCTTGGTCCAGTGTTGTTGGGTGCCGGGGACGGCGAAGGCTTGATTGGAATTGTGACGCCTTGCGGGGTGACAGTAGCGAGCTTTGCGTTCCCTTTGTCGATTTCATCCTTATCAGCGCTTGAGATGGGTTTGTCTGGAGAGGTCGGTTGATTAGAAGATGTTGCGATCGTTTGTGGACTTCCACCTCCATCTCTATTAGTAAGAAAATATGCAATCCCAATAACCAAAGTCCCAACAAGAAACGCAGAAATAAGTCTAGGCCCTGCCTTGGTAGAAGATGGACGCTCTTCCACCAAGTTGTTCATATCCTGTGCGCTAAGCAATGGGGGAGATGCTGCCGGAGAAGACTCTTCGACGAACGTATCCAGATCGTCCTCGAAATCATTGTCATCAAAAAAGTCTGTAGGAGAAAGTTGAGATTGAGTATTGATAGATTTTGTTTCTTGCATAATATTAGCCCTAATCAAAAATCAATTGGTTCAATGGATGTGATGCGAAGCCCTTTTGCAAGGACAGAATAAATCGCCTTATCAAAAGCAGATGCATTTTTGTTTAGTGGAGAGACGGGAACATCAACAGGCGTCATTACAAAAATCTTACGAAAACTATATGTAACAAGAGATTGTTTCTCGTCTTTTGACTGTTCAATCCAATCGGCAACAACTCGAACAGATATTTTTTTGCCTTCACTTTCCACCTTTGGTGAGCCCAAGTGACGAATAACCATTGTTCGTGTTCTTTTGCCATTTAGGTATGTAGGCAATTGATAATCTTTAATCAAGATATCAGCCCAAGCTTGTGCGAATCCAGGTTCCATTGCAAAACTAGCAACAAAAGGCCCAGTGGGAACCGTTTTGCCATTGCCTGCTTTTTGCCCTAAATCTTTTTGGGGTTTACCATTGTCCCCGGTAATTTCATCCCCCCAATTATGTGCAAGCAAAAGCCAGTCGCTCAAAAATGAACGGACTGTTTCCTCAGACCGGAAATATGGATTCTTTGCTTCAATTGGAATACCTTCTCCACTAACTGTCTGAACAAAAGATGGGGCATTAGAATGCTCTAAAGTATTGACTTTTCCACACATAACCATTTGTGTGATGAGTAAAACAAAAAAGCCTGCATTTCTTAAAAGATCGAACAATGGAGTTAAAGCATCCAAAGACCTTTTTTGTTTTTCATTTCTTTCATTAGAAACAACTTGCTGAAGAGAATCTGGGAGTAGAGACATACTTACTAACGGCTCCTAAAACGTGTCATACCTGCTAGAATCCCTCCAAGAATGGGGATTGCCATAGCACCTTGGCTAAACTGAGAAGACATACTGGCGATCGCACCAGAAGCTGAGAACTTTGCCATTTTATAGCTTGCGGCGGGCGCTCCTAGACCAAAAATTAACGCTGTCAATATATCTGAAAATCTTGTTATCTCAAGCCTTGAGATAATTAAGGCAGAAAGTGAAATCAGAATGATGTAGAAAAATTCAGCAAGCATAGCACCGAAAAACACGCCAGCCCAAGTGCCGAGTGCAGTGCTAGAAGAAAACGGGATAATTGTCCACGCACAAGCGATCGGAAACGTGATTATACTCAAGAAATAAATCGCATTGATACTATTGACATAAAGATGCTGAAGCATATGGAGGAGAGTCTTAAAAATGTTGAAAAACATCCCTCCTATTACCATATCGTCAACCGACAAAAATGGACCTAAAGGATTAAAAAAGCCTCCATCCTTAGTAGTTAGCTTCTCAAGTTCATTTTCAACACCAACCTTGAATGCTTCTGTATAATCATTCAAAAAACGAACTGTTGAAGCACATGGGCCAGAGCAAAATTTTTCTGCTTCCTTCTTAAGCTCTTGGGCGTGAACCATTAAAGAATTATAGCATTCAGTTTTGGTGTAAAGAGCATCTTGTTCTTTGGTGATTCTGATATTAGGATCCGTTGGTCTTTCTTTTGATGGCAAAAGGACTGGAGGGGCAACAATGGC
>JBOFKH010000172.1:0-1338 GCA_051657225.1 Alphaproteobacteria bacterium | reverse complement strand
TAATAAAAATTGAAAAGGATAGGGGTGGCTTTGCATGGAGAAGAGACAATTCACGCCGGAATATAAAGCAAGGTTAGTGCTGGAGGTTTTATCAGAGGAATCTCACGTGAGCGAGATAGCCTCCCGTGAGGATATCAGCCGAACGCAGCTTCAAAACTGGAAGCGCGAGTTTATAGAGAACGCACCCCGTATCTTTGCTCAGAAGAGGATTGAGAAGGATGCGAAAAAGCAAGTCGAAGAAGCCTTGGAGCGCGAAGAGGAGCTGATGAAGAAAGTAGGTCGTCTCACCATAGAGAACGACTGGCTTAAAAAAAAATCTGCCCAAATACTCGGAGCTGATTGGCAAACAAAATCTGGTTTCAAGAGATGATGCCTTGTCTGTGAAACAGCAATGCGATATTTTATGCCTTAACCGCAGCAGCGTTTATTACACGCCCAAAGAAGCTGCGAATGAAGAGAAGGATCGCGGGGAATTTATTAAATCTCGCCTTGATTTTTGGCATACGCATCAGTGCTGCTTAGGAACACGCGGTCTTAAAGCCAAGCTTCGCAAAGAGGATAGTCTTTTTGTTGGGCGCAAACTCATCAAGCGCTACATGGATGAAATGGGGATTTACGCCGTTTACCCCAAGCCCAATCTATCCAAACGCAACAAGCAGCATGCTGTTTTCCCCTATTTATTGCGCAATAAGAGTATATTCCTGCCCAATCAGGTATGGGCGGTGGATATAACCTACGTGAAGATGGGCAAGAGCCATATGTATCTTACCGCAATAATAGACTGGTACAGCCGGTTTATAGTTGGATGGGCATTATCTGACACCTTGGACGCGTCCCCTGTTATAGAGGCGGTAGAGCTTGCGATTGAGAAATACGGAATCCCTGCTATTATCAACTCGGATCAGGGTAGCCAGTTCACAAGCAACGAATATGTAGAATTACTCAAGAGCCATAACATCCGTCAGAGCATGGATGGCAAAGCTAGGTGGGTAGACAACGTTCTGATAGAAAGATGGTTTCGCAGTCTCAAATGCGAAGATATCTACATCAACGAGTACACGAGCCCCAAAGAGTTGCGCCGTGGCATAGCGGCATACGTCAACAGATACAATTATGAACGGCCTCACTCAGAGCACGGGAATGACTATCCGAGCGAAGTCTATGGCAGACCTTGCGCTGCCTGAAAAAAAGAAAAAGGAGGATCAGCTTCAAGGAGTGTCATTACGTTTTCAAAATCACTGTCTTGACAAGGAGGACACTTTAAGGTGCCCTGATCACAATCTCTTCCGGTTATCATGCACAACACCGCAGTAACCACTCAATCTGCAAATGCTCATT
>JBOFKH010000171.1:0-10696 GCA_051657225.1 Alphaproteobacteria bacterium | reverse complement strand
GACGAATGTGATCGGGGCCCTTTTGGGCGCAACATTGCTGACCCTCAGCCTATTTTCAACCACCATCAATGGCCAAATCTTTACCGCTTGGGTGATTCAAGATTTAATCCCCAAACTGCCTGAAAAAAGCGTTGTTGTCATGGATCATGCCCCCTTTCATAAAGGAAAAATCATGAAGAAAGCCTTGGAAGATGCGGGGCAAACGCTGCTTTTCTTACCACCCTATTCCCCAGACTTGAATCCCATTGAGAAAAAATGGGCGAGAGGCTAAAGCAACGAGACGAAATCTCCAATGCAGCATCAAAAATCTCTTTAAAAATGTAGCAAAATTATAAGGCTTTAGCTATAATTAATAATGAATAGATTGTTAAAATATTTTTTCCAAAATGTAAATATTTTTTGCAAATCATTGCTATTTTTGCGGAGAAAATTAATCAATAGACTCGAAAAGAACGGCTATAAAAAAGCAAACCCTCAATTTTTCAAACGCTCAACCCGCAACAGCGTCAGCTGGTTGCGATAACGCCTTAAAATCTTAATTTTCAAACCATGCAGATGAAATGTCTGGTTCACCTCTGGGATATGCCCTGTTTCATAAAGCACAAGGCCCGCGAGGGTTGAGGCCTCATCGTCAGGCAAGTTCCAATCATACTGCCGGTTTAAATCCCGAAGGGTCACGGCGCCTTGGATGAGGTAGCTACCATCAGGGGCGACGCGGACACCAGGAATTTCAACATCATGCTCATCAACAATCTCTCCCACAATTTCTTCGAGAATATCTTCCAGGGTCACCATTCCCAAGAGAGAACCATACTCATCCACCACAAACGCCATGTGTTCACGTCGCTCCCGAAAGGATTGAAGCTGAGAAAACAGGGTTGTGCTTTCAGGGATAAACCACGGCTTAATAGCCAATTCCAGTAAATCGATTTGTTCTAAATTAGAAGGGTTTGCTTTCAAATGGCGCAATAAATTTTTTACATGCAAAACCCCAATAATATTGTCGGGTGAATCCTGCCATAAGGGAATACGTGTGTAGGGCGATTGCAAGATTTTTTGAACAGTTTTTTGAGAATTTTCTTCAACATCAGTCCCAAAAAGTTTGTTGCGATGCACCATAATCTCTGAGACTTCCACCTGGGTTAGGTCAAGGATGCTGCGCAACATGGTTCGCTCATGGGCGATAACCGCTCCCTCCCCCACATGCAAATCAATGGCGCCCCGCAATTCTTCAAGGGTTGAGGTGAGGGTATGGTCTCCCAATTTTGCGCCCATGGCTTTCAGAGAAAACCGCGCTGTGCCATCTACAAGAGACGTCAAGGGAAGCAGGGCCCACCGCAGAAATCTCAAAAATCCGTTGAGGCGTAAAGCCGTTTGCTCTGCATGATGATAGACATAAATTTTGGGCATTACCTCAAGGTAAATGGTGATAAAGGCTCCCATCAAAACCGCTGAATAAACGGCTCCAAGGGAACCTAAAAACATGGTCAGCAAATGCGTTGCAACGGCAGTCATGCCGGTGATAGCCCAGGTGTTGAGCAACAAAATGGTGCTGATCAACTGGCCCATCTTTTTTTGAAGAGCTAAGACGCCTTCCGCGCGGGAGTCTCCTTGTTTAGCCAGCTGGTGAAGTTTGATGCGAGAAGCCGCCGTCACCGCTGTTTCACTCGCGGAAAGCACAAAAGCTAAACAGGCTAGCAGAATAATAACCCCTACGGATACAAAAAGCATGGTTATTGTTATCTATCCTCGTTTATTAACGAAAAGGAGGCTCATCAAACCCACGTAACTTGCGGGAATGCAGAACCTCCACCCCTTTTTCTCTCAAAATTCGAATTGTTTCAAGCCCGATGCGCAGGTGTTGTTCAACTCGTTGACGATAAAACTGGCTGGCCATCCCTTTCAGTTTGAGCTCACCGTGGAGAGGCTTGTCCGAAACGCATAGCAGCGTTCCGTAAGGGACCCGAAACCGAAACCCATTGGTGGCGATGGTCGCGGACTCTAAATCCAGCGCAATGGCCCTGCTTTGGTTATAATACTTGAACAGCTCGTTAGAGCGCAGCTCCCAATTTCTATTATCCGAGCTCACCACTGTGCCTGTCCGCATGCGGGTTTTGAGCTCCAGTCCCTCCAAACCTGTGATGCTTGCAACGGCTTCTTGAAGGGCTACTTGAACCTCTGCGATGGGGGGGATGGGAACCCACAAGGGGACATCTTCTTCCAAAACATGGTCATCCCGAACGTAAGCATGGGCTAAAACATAATCCCCCAATTTTTGGCTTCTACGAAATCCCCCGCAGTGCCCCACCATAATCCAACAATGGGGCCTTAAAACTGCCAGGTGATCCGTGATGGTTTTGGCATTAGTGGGCCCCACGCCGATGTTAATGAACGTGATGCCATTGCGATCTGGACGCTTCAAATGGTACGCAGGCATTTGGGGAAGGTGCTGGGGAGACGTGCCTGTTGTCAGCAAGTTTCCGCTTTTATCCAAAGAGGTAACGCTGTCTCCAGGGGTAACAAGCTCTGTATAGCCACTTATTTTTTCTAATAACTGTTGTTTTCCAAATTCCACAAAGGCTTCTACGTAACGCTGATAGTTGGTCAGCAAAATAAAGCGCTGAAAATGTTCAGAAGACGTGCCACAATAGTGGGGCAGACGGTGGAGGGAGTAATCAACGCGCTCTGCTGTGAAAGGCGCCAAAGGCTTAGCCCCCCCCAGGGCGGCAGTTCCATTCACAATAGTGTCATCCACCTTGCTAAGATCTGGCAACGCGAATGTTTCTTGAAGCCCCCAGAGAGAATCAGGACTGAACGAGGAAACCGTTTCTTCATCCACAAAAGGAAGCGGAATGGGCCACATGCTTTTCCCCACCACAACAGGGCAACCGTGATGCTCCATCAACAACGAAATTTGCTCGAGATAATAATCAGCAAACAGGTCTGGACGTGTAAGGGTTGTGCCATAAACCCCTGGCTCAAGGGCTGCGCCATAAGCAACCCGCGCATCAATATTTAATTGGGAAGAAGGGATGCTTATGCCTAAATAAGGATAAGTAGCCTCATCAAGGGAAAGGGAGGGTGTGATAGATTTATCCTGAAACCCCAAAAAAGCTTCCCGAATTTTTTGGGTATTTTCCAGATAAATCCCCTGAATACGTTCCAGGGCAGCCGCCGGTTTTTCGCAGACAACCCCTTCGCGCATCACAGATGTAAATAAAGATAACATCAAACCCCAATTTTTTTATTATTTTTCAAATTCAACGGGCTGTAGTATTCCACGTTCTCCTTCAAAAATCAAATCTTGGTTAATTTTTTTTCCATGTATTCAAAAAAATCTTTCAAAAAAATAAAAAAAAATTTATCTAAATTCGGTATACTGTCTTAAAATTTGGTAGGTGGTAACCTAAACTTAAAAAAGAGGCAAAGCATGTTCCGGGAACCCAGCGATGTTGAAACGGAAACGATCTCTGATCGTCCCAAGCATCAAGATGTTGGGTTGCTGTGGCCTTTTTTAAAGGCAATGCTAAGGCCTTATGTGCCAAAGATGGTGTTATCAATTTTTATTCTCTTTATCGCTGCCGCTAGCTTACTTGGCATCGGGCATGGCGTTACCTTGTTTATAGACGAGGGTTTTTCGGGGGATTTTCAAAAGCTGCAACAGGTAGCCCTCATTTTTGCCGCGTGCGTTGTGTTGATTGCGGCTTCCAGTTATGGAAGGCTTTACCTGGTTTCATGGGTGACAGAGCGGATTATTGGAGATTTTCGCAAAAAAATATTTTCTCACCTCATCCACTTGGATGTCAGTTTTTTTGAAACCCTCAGCACGGGCGAGGTGATTACCCGCTTAACCACAGACGTGATGCTCTTTCAAATTGTCATTGGAACGTCTCTTCCCATCGCTGTCAGAAACCTCATGATCATTTTTGGAGGCCTTGGTCTGCTGCTTTATACTTGCCCTTCCCTCACTTTTTTGCTGCTTTTCGTCATCCCTTTAATTTTAATCCCCCTGCTGTTTTTTGGGAAAAAGGTGCGGAAATTCTCAAAAAAAAATCAAACCGCGTTGGCAGAGCTTGGCAACATGATTGAGGAAACCTTTGCAGACATGCGGTCCGTTCACATGTTTAATCGCCACGGGTCTCTTGAACAGCAGTTTAACGCGAAGGCAGATGCTGTCGTGGACATTGCTATGAAGCGGGTGCGGGTGCGAGCACTCCTGACAACCCTTGTGATTTTCATTGTTTTTATGTCTATTGCCTTCTTTACTTGGTGGGGAGGCCACAGCATCCAACAAGGAAAGATGAGCTCTGGTTCCCTTTCAGGGTTTGTTTTTTATGCCACAGCTGTTGCGGGCGCCATGGGGTCTTTGACAGAAATTTACGCAGATCTTCAGCGCGCCGCTGGTGCTACCCAGCGATTTCTTGAGCTTTTTAACGATCAGCCCACCATTCGCTCTCCCGAAAAACCAACGCCTCTCCCCTACCCGCTTCAGGGAAAGATTGTTTTTAAAAATGTTAGCTTTGCCTATCCCTCTCGCCCCAACAGTTGGGTCTTTGAAGATCTAAGCTTAGAAATTTCCCCCAAAGAAAAGGTTGCCTTTGTAGGGCTTTCGGGGGAGGGAAAATCAAGCCTCTTTTATTTGTTGCTGCGGCTTTACACCCCCATTCTTGGGAATATTCTTCTGGATGACATCCCCATCGAAGGGTTTGCTTTGGAAGATTTTCGTCGGGTGATGGGTGTTGTCCCCCAAGAGCCTCTCTTAATCCAAGGAACCGTGTTGGAAAATATTCAATTTGGCCTTCCAGGGGTTAGCCTAGAGCAAGCCAGCGAGGCTGCTCAAAAAGCTCAAATTTTAAGGTTTATTGAACACCTTCCCCAAAGGTTTGAGACCCCCCTCGGGTTGAAGGGGATGCGCCTTTCCGTTGGACAGCGACAACGCATCGCTTTGGCGAGGGCGTTGGTGCGTAACCCAAAGATTTTGCTGTTGGATGAGGCGACAAGCTCCTTAGATGCAGAGCGAGAGCACCTCGTCCAAGATGCGCTGAAAGACATTCAAGACTGCACAACCTTGGTGATTGCCCACCGCCTGTCAACCATTCAACACATGGATCGCATTATTGTTCTGGAAAAAGGGAATGTTGTGGGTTCAGGAACCCACCGTCAGCTGGTTCGTAAAAATGCTTCTTACCGAAAATGGGTTAATTTGCAGGCTTTGGAAGCAGATGAAGAAGCTTCTCCAACAGGGGCTGCTGATCCAGGCGCTGCTGCAACTCCTTCAGATCAATAGCATCTAAGGGTTGATCCTGGGATTCACATAAAAAAGCGATTTCTGGGGGTTGATTGGGAGCCGTTTTCACACAAGCGCACTGGCCGCAAACACCTTTCATCATGCACTGCATCGGCGCATTCAACGTGGCGATGAGTTGGCAAGAGGGCTTTAAACGGGGCCCAAGGGTTGTTTTTAAAACGCTTTGGAGGGAGGCAAGCATGCCCGGAGACGCCATCATCCAGATGAGATCCACGGTTTCCAGGGGTATCTCTAGCGAAGGGGCCTGAAGGGCCTCCCAGAGGGCGCCATTTCGCCATGCATCTTGGGACCTTACATCAAAGGGAGGGGGGCTGCCATCGTTAGGTCCGCACCACACGATCTGCTCATAGAGCTGCTCCAGGTCAGGGTGCTTGAAAAACCGGCCCCAAGAGGAAGCCCCCGCGAGGGTATAGAGGCGATTTCCCGAAGCTTTCATGGCCCTGGCAACGGGTAGGAAAAAGACGTTACATAAATCCCAACCCATAAAAAGAACATTTTTTTGAGATGGAATAACGGCGGGGGTTCCAGCAGGTCCCATGAGGGACACGCGTTCTCCCGGTTTGAGGTGCTTGAGGAAAGCCTGCGCGTGAATCCCCTGGGCTCCTATGACAAAGGTTAAGGTGCAGGCGCGAGGGTCTGCAAAAATTCCCGTCAAAACCAGGGGCTTAGGGATTGGCTCACCCAACGGAAAGGATTCTTGAAAAAGCTGGACTCGGAAAAAGTGGCCTGGCTGAAACTGCTGTGCGGCTTGGGGAGCTTTTAAGGTTAATTCCAGAGTCGTTGCATCTTGGGAAAGGGGCTTCAGCGCCTCCACCCAGGCATGGTTTTGGACCGGAGAGCCCAGGGGAACTGCAGGCGCTTCTCGCAGGATGCGGTCAATCCTCATGGCTGCAGCCTTTGCGCTAGCCATGGCTTTCACCACGCTACCCCTGTAGGCAGGATCCAGATCCCCCACCAGGCTGACCCGGGGGTCTGTTTTGCCAAATTCCGAAGCGTGGGTGCCTGTTGCCATGAGAACGGTTTTACAGGGAAGTTCGCTTGAATTTTCGGCGTCTAAACGGAGGGCCTGGAGTTGTCCGCTGGCATCTGTTTGAAAAGAAAGCATTTCCGTGTTTTCTCGAAAAAAAATGCCCTGTTGGAGGGCGTGGGTTACTTCGTCTGCATTCAGGCGGTAAGACGGTGATGCTTGTAGGGTGCGACGGTAAAGCACAGTCACGCCTCCCCAGGATTGAAGCAATTCAAGAACCCGAGGGGGGCGTTTTTCTAAAATTGCTTGGGCTTTTTCTTCCCGCAACGCCTGAGCATGTTGGATAAACGTTGCGGCTAAGGCCTGCGCTTCGGGTGGCCAGCTTATGGTTCCCTTCCCTTGCTCGTAAGCTTGAAAAAACGCCTCCACTTGCACAGGATAATAGGCCATCGCCTCCGTTGCGGTGTCAATGGCTGTAAGCCCTCCCCCCACCACCACAAGAGGCAGCTGAATTTGGAAAGAAGCAAGGGTTTGGGGGTGAGCCACGTTGCCTACGTGGAGCGCCATCAAAAAATCTGAGGCTGCAAAAACTCCCTTGGGGAAAGAGGAGCCTCCAGGGGCACCACCGGGCAACGCCAGCAATGGCTTGCCTGCGCCCAAACACAAGGCCACGCGATCCACATGCTCTAAAGCCTGCTCAAGGGTCAAGGTGCTGCCAAAAAGCACATCTCCCTCAAACTCAAAGGCTTCTCGCCGCTCCAACACCAGCCGGATGAGGGTGAGGAAATTTTTATCCCACCGGGCGGTGATGCCATATTCCGCAACACCGCCAAACCCTTTGGCAAGGCGGTTTTCCAAGGGCTCCCACAGCATTTCTTTTGAAAAAATGGGTTGACCTACCCAGGCTTTTGGAAGGGGCTCTTGTTTCAAAGCATCCACCCCTCTCACACGATGCCCCTGTTGCAGCAACGCGTGGGCCAGGGTGAAGCCCGCAGGCCCCATCCCCGCCACCAAAATCGTGTACCCGCTGGAGGGCTTAGGCATCCACGCTTTGAACTTGAGGGGGTTCCACCGGGTGAGCAAGCTGTAAATTTCCACCCCCCAGGGAAGATTCAGCACGGTTTCCAAAATTTGCGTTTCCACCAGAGGGGTATCTACTGCCTCTTGTTTTTGGAAAATGCAAGAAAGCTTGCAGTCGTTGCAGATTCGGTAGCCTGTGGCGGGCACCATGGGGTTGTCCGCCATCACCACAGCCAAAGCCCCCAGGAGATACCCCTGTTTCCGAAGGGCATGCATTTCCGAAATCTTTTGGTTAAGGGGGCAGCCTTCCAGAGGAACCCCTAGGGCGTTTGCTTCAATGCGAGGTGGATTTTTCTGAAAGCCCTTACGGCAAAAATCTTTCTCCTGGGGGTGGCAAACAATGCAACGGTGGCTTTGGTCCAAAGCCTGAAGGAAAGTAGGCGGCTGTGTCGTTAAGGCAAACCCATCCCGGCGCCCCAAAGGCAAGGTTGTTTCTAAAGAACCATCGGGCCGCCGTTGGGAGGGGACAAGATTTTGAGGGTCCACCGCCTGCTGGAGTCGAAAAAGAACCCCTTCCCCCGGATGATGGTGCGCTCGCCAAGCCCCATAGCGCCGCGCCCGCTCAAGCTGTTCCGAGAAAGCTTCAGGATTTTTAAGCCACCCCAGCCAAGCCTGTGCGATGCTCAGCTCTTTGTCCTCGCGGTCTAGATCTTCCACAGCCATCCCAAGATCCTGGGCAACCTGAGTGGCCAATAGATGCAGCGCGTCTGGATTTAAAGCCGAAGCTTCCCTTGAAAAAGTAACCGCTGCTTGGCGTTGAATAAACAACCGCTTGCAACGGAAGAGCGCTGTGGCGTGATGCTGCGCTTCTCGAAGCGCGTCTACCTCTGCGCAAATCCCGAAAAGCTTCGCGATAAAGGCTTCCACATGGGGAGCAAGTTTTAAAATCAGCTGGCTTTCTTGGGAAGGCTCCAGGGTGTGAGGGCACCCCCGGGCTTCCTCCACAAGGTCGCCCAATCCTTCTTCTCTCAAGAAGTCCAAAAAATGCTGATCCAGGCGGGCAAGCCCCTCCAGGGTGTGAAGATCTTGGAAAGAAAGGCCAAAGCCGAGGATGAGGTTCATATCAAACAATCTTCACAAGCTGCGCCATATCAAGGTTTCTGTCTGGCGTTTTTGGCTCCCCAACCGAAGGCGTTGTTGCCAGGAGGTTGGCTTTAAAAAGGGCTCTAAAACAGGTGGCGGAGCGCCCTCCCAAAAGACGAGCCCTGCTTTTTCATAGCAAGGTTTGAGCACTTTTTCCAGATAATCCGTGTTAAGGCAGGGAAGTTGAAGTTTTTCCAGGTAAGCTTCGTCTTCAAAGATGCTCATGTTCAGCTGCAAGATAAGCCAAGCACCAGGTTTCCCAAGTTTTAGCACCATCTCAAGAAAGGCGGGAGACGGGGTGATGGCTTCCCTCAAGAGCCCTGACCAGGGAAGGCGAACGGTGATGACATCCGCCACGTTCGTCAATCCTTCGGGAAGCTCCGGAAGGGCTGCTTGAAGGTAGAAAAGGTTTTGGGTTGTAAGTCCTCCCCGCGCGGGCTTACGAGCTGCTTTCCAAGAAAAATGCGCCAATGCAGACGTTTGGGCATCCACCCCCAGGCACAACAGGGAAGGGTTTTCCTTCGCCATGAGGTAGGGAAATTTACCATCCCCCGTTCCCAGATCCACCAAAGTTGAGGCAAACCCGCGTTGCAGGTGATGAAAAGCATCTACCTCCATGTCTAACCACTGGTTAGCCTGCAAAAGCTTAATCATCGTTGACGCCTGAGGTAGTATCTTGGGGAGGTTTAGCAGAAATGGATCCGGCCCCAAGGCCATCCCCCGGGGCTGGGTTAAAATAAGACATTTTGTTCTCTACGCCTTTCCAAGCCTCTGCATCTTTGGGGGGAACGCCTTTAGCTGTGATCACAGGCCAAAGGTTGGCATAGGTGCGATTAAACGCAACCCAGCGCTCCATGTCTGTCTCTGTATCAGGGTGAATAGCTGCGGGCGGGCACTCTGGAACACAAACTCCACAATCAATGCAAATATCTGGGTCAATGACCAGCATGTTGTCGCCTTCTCGGAAACAGTCTACCGGGCAAACCGTCACGCAATCCATGTACTTACAGTTTATACAAGCATCTGTCACAACGTAGGTCATGCTCACACCTCAAGGTTTCGTCTGATTCGGGACAATAACATATTTTTAAAGCCGTCGCGCTGGATTTTTGAAAGGTGCTGGAGGGCTGATTTAGCATTTCTTAACTATCATTTTTATTAACAAAAATATAAAAAATTTGTTTTTATATTCATTTATTATTAATTATTACAAAATTTATTTTAAATTAAATTTATAAAAGGAGCTTGATTGATGTTTTTTAATAAAAAATTATTTTTACTTAAATTGCTATCTGTAGCAGCTGTTGTTTCTGAAGGCATGGCTTTATCTAACTTGGATCAAGATCCAGAAGATCTTTATTCAAGTAGCCTATGTTTAAGCGATTTAAGAAAAAAATTAGATGAATCTAATGATTTATTAGAAAAATCAATAATTTTAGCCAACAATATTATGAGTGTCCGTGATAATCCTAGCCTTCATGATGATTTAATGCCAGCTGCAGTTGAAGATATTAAATCTCTTTTTACAGCTCAAAATCCTGGCGTTGAGTTGGAGTCGTTTTCATCCGCTCGAGACAATATTTTAGATTACGCCATACAACAGATGACACCTTCTGAAGGTCAAGCAATCTGCTATCGTTCTTTAGCAACACATATTGTTCTTGGAGAGAGCTCAGATCCAAAAATTATGGAACTACTCCCCATGTGTCTCCATTTTGTGGAATTAGATAATAGTAAGCGCGAGTTAATTATGCGGCTTGAAAAGGCTCAAAGAGGAGGCATTCGTTTAACTTTCTGTAATAATCTTTTTGTTTACTTAGCAAAGCGTCTGGAAGGACAAAAAAACGGTGATGCTCAAAATAATTCAGCCTATCTAGGAAGCTTTGAAGATGAACCAGAGGTGCCTCCCATTTCAAATTTTATTGCTCCACCAGTTGAATATGATGATGATTATGAGGTGCATGTTTACAGCGAGAGTGAAGAAAGTGATGATGAAGACTTCGCTATTGCGAGATCTCAAGAAGACGCCATTGTTTCTTATGACATCCTTGAAGAAGGCGCAAGTGGTTCGAATGCTGCTGCATCTGCTTTGAGCCTTCAAGAAGGCGATATCATTGCCTTGATAGAAGGGCTTAAGATTACTAAAGGTGAAGCAACCAAGATTTTGGAAAAGGATCCTAATGCGATTGAAACCCTTAGGCTTACACAAAATTCTGGGCAGTGGGAACCTAGCTCTGAAAACATCCGTGTGGCAGGTG
>JBOFKH010000170.1:0-5009 GCA_051657225.1 Alphaproteobacteria bacterium | reverse complement strand
TCAACATCTTTGTAGAATTTGGCAAGGAAATCAGAAACTGAGCCATTGCACTCAAACCTTGGGGATATTATCGCCTCATCAAAAGCATTTAATACTGTGTCAAACCCTGAGCCAACAAGAAAATCGCCTACTATTGCAGTCCACGTTTTTGATTCTAAAAGTTTTTTTGCTTCTTCTTTAGATAAACTCATTTTTCATCCCCATAAAAATCGTCCTTTTTTTAACAATCGCGGTGCAAGCGCTGAGCCATTTTCAGGGCGCGATCGCATAATACGTCTTCACTTTCGTTGGGGTTTGCAGCGATTAATGAGTTCAGAATGGCGATCGCGTCTTTTCGGATTTCAGCATCTCTTTCTTTGAGTTTTTCCGACTTTTCGCTAATACTAGATTCCTCCAAAAAGCCAATCATAAATAATCCAATAACCTGTTGAACGTCATTGGTAGTTGATTCAATAATATTTCTAACTTCGTTAATATCGCACATAGGAATTTTGAGCATCTTTTCAAGAACCTCAGCCTGTTTTTGGGGAGGCATTTTTCTTAAAAGTTTTTTTGCTTCTTCTTTAGCTAAACTCATTTTTTATCTCCTAAATTTTTTCCAAACAACTCTTCCGAACGCGGCACAATTGGCCATTATCCAAATGCAAATCAGCCCAGTAGAGGCCAAAGCTATCTTTTTGGATGCAGATTACTTCACCTTTGAGTTGCGAAGTTTTTATGACAATGCGATCGCTGGGGTGAATATCGGTCATGGATGAAATTGCAGAATTCGCGAATTTTTGGGTCATGATTTTTATTAATTATTCCCCGTAATTGGACACAGCCCCCCTGGACAAGTCGGGTCATATTCCCGTGCGTAAGTCTCATCCAAACTCAAATCGACGCCGGGGGTAATCGTCTTTGGGACTGAGATAACATCGTACTGTTCACCTTCAGACAAAGCTTTCAGCAGGGGCACGATCGCCTCTAATAAAGCTGGGTTGCGTGACTCGATAATGGCGATCGCCTCTAGACAAATCTCGCCAATAGACTTCGCCTGCACTGGCACAACTGGCGCGGCAATGGCAACAGAAGGTTGTGGCGCTGGGGGTGGTGTTTCGGGGTCTTGAAATGGTTCAGGGAACTCTGGGATTAGGTCAAGCAACGCGATCGTTTGGGGCATGGGGTTTAATCCTATTTGACAACTACAAAATCGCTCAGAACCCAGCCCATGTTATTTGAATTGGGGTCTATGACGGGAATCCAAGAATATTCGTCTCGAAAGAGAGGGAGATTTAAACGAAATACACAATCATTTTGCGACATAGTTTTTATTGTTGGACGAGAAAGCATGGAATCTTGTCCACGAAATTCTTTAATACCAACTGGTTGCCTAGCACATATTTTATCTCTTTCCTTCGTTTCTATTTGTGGTTGAATAATTTGTCTTGGCTCAGGCAGGTTTATATCATTATGTTCGTCAACAGGAGAACTTTGATGACAGTGATAACCACCTGTTTTTCGATTATTATGACATCCACTTGAGTCCAATCCGCCCCCATGAGCAGAGCTAGGGGATTCAACTAAAACTAAAGAGAAAGACACAGCAGTCAGCACATTGGTTAATAATTTTATGTATTTTATGGACAGCATATTATTTCTTTTTTCTCCTATTTTTCTGCAAAGCCATCCTAACATCTCTAGCAATTCTTAGCTGCTTTTCTTTCTCCACATTCTTAATATATTCATCAGAGAAAACACCTTTCCTTCCATTATAGTCCAGCAATGCGATCGTTAAGTCAAACTTAATAATCGATTCATTTTCCACTTTAATAAGTAACACAAACTCAGACTCAAGATCATACTCGTGCCCAACGATCGCCAAGAGTTGATCATAGATATCTTGGTTTAACTCCAACTCTTCCGGCGTTCCTTCCTGGATTGCCGTAAATGGCACATATCCAAAGACTTCTTTCGCCTTGTCATAGAAAACACAGCCTCGGCCAAGGCTTGGCATCCAGTCATCTTTGACTAGGGTTACCATTTGGGTCCAGAATTCGTCAAAGACAGCGATCGTATTTGCGCTGCTGAGGATTGGTGGGGATTTTGTTTGCATAGTCTTGATATTTTTTGAGTTTTATTTTTTTGCTACTTTTACATGAACTCGATGAATAATAGAATTAAGATCCGCAGAAATACGATCGCACATCGACTGATAAATGTGAATCAACCCAAGTAATGCTTCAAAATCAGCCTGCTCATACAAAGATTTCATCCTAGGCCAAGCTTCAGCATATTTTTTGAGTTCAACCTCATTTTCACTTAACTGAACAAATTTATCGCCCAAGTAATACGAGGGAAATTTTCTTTGTATTGTGTGGAAAACCTGTCTCGCCAGGTTATATTTATCTCTCATGGATTCAAAACTAGGGAGAGATCTTAATCCTTTCTCGCAATCCATATACGCTTCAACTGCATCATTCTCCAGCATTACAATATTAGTCGCCCAACGTTTAAATTCATCCTTGGCGATCGCCAGTCCAGTAATATTATATTCTTCTGCACATTGCTTTGCTAATGCACATAAACGAGGCCCTTCACCGATGTTATCCAAAGGTTTTTTGATCTCGATTCCATTGAGGTTAAAAAAGCTATTTTCCGTATAATTCTTTTCCAATAAATACTCCATTGTCATTTTTAGGTCATGAGTCATCTGGCTTAGAACTTTGTCAACGGAATTGTACTGATCCAAAATAAAAATGAGGTCATCTTTTGCAGTTTTAAACTGTTTTTCTAGTTGACCTAAAAACTCAGCAGCCTTGCAAGCTGTAACACGATTTGGCCCCGTCAGTAGACTTGCCGCAGCCAGGGGAACTTTATCCCCAGTCACTTGAATTTCGTTTTTAGTTAACAGATGAACAGCATTCTTAAGGTCATTTTCGCCAATATCAATATTGGCAGATTCTAAGACGAGATCGCCTTGTTGTTTCATATCCATAAAAAAAGCAACTTCACCGATCGCCTTTTGGCAAGCCATCTGAAAAGTTTCGTCACATTTATCAAGATCCAGGACTTCCAGCTCACCAAGATACTTCTCTGTAAGTTCTGTATAGAATGTTCCAGCATTATTTAAAACCTTCTCCCACTGAGCAATCAAAGAATTTGCTTTAGCCTCAAGCTCTCTGCGGCGTTTTCTTGATCTGGCAACCCAAGCGCCAATGATGCCAAAGGGCGAAATAACCAACAAACCTTTAATTACGTTATTACCAAGTTCATTAACACTCTTAAAGAAAGCTTCTTCCTTCACTCTGCGAGCAGCAGCAGCTTCAGCCTCGCGTTTTTTCTGTTCTTCGGCTCGCAATTGTTCTTGTTTGTAGCCAACGATTTCAGTCTCAATTGTTGTAGCAATATCCGCGATCGCCCCTTCTGGGTCTTGAGGCATATTCGCCTTAAGCGATGCTGAGACAATCTCATTCAATGCCGATGGGGTAATCCCATTATTTCTCTGAACACTACCCACATTGGCCCCAACCGAGCCTTTAGATGTATCATCAGCGCGACGAACCCAGAAAATAGCAATATAGTCTTGCTTGTTAAATTGAGCATTCCCAGCCCATTTTGCGATAAGCTCATCAACCTTCGCAACGCCCAGCTTTTTGCCTTCTGGTATAGCCTCATCACCTTTCTGTGATGCCACAACATAAACATTGCTAGCATCAACTCGATCCTTAAATGGGGCACTGAAGGCGAATGGAGCGGTGGGATGATTTTGGATTGATGGGTCCAGGTAAATATGTTGACCTGGAGTGAATTCGGGAATAAGAGTATGGGTTGGAACGGCGATCGCGCTTCCCGCAGACAGGGAGAAAATTAGAACAGATGCAACAATTAGTTTTTTCATAAAATATCTTCAGTCGGTACTAGCAAATCTTGACTACTCCCCGTCCTAAAGATACGGGGAGTAGTCAATTCAGCCTCACGCATTTTCTTGTCGCCCGATCGCACGAATTCCAAAAACAAAAGCTGCGCGATCGCCGTTCTAACTTCAGCCGGGAACGAGTCGATCACTTGTTGGCTTGGGTACATCGCGCCGCCTCCTCGCACCAAAACACCGACAACGCCAAAACGCACACGCCAGGAATAATGCCTAGCAGAAAAGCAATCAGATCAAGAATTGGTGACATTTTCTGCCTCCAGAATAGCATCTACGATCGCTTTTACTCTCAGGCCAATAGCAAGAGGTATATCCAAAAGACCTTCTTCGCTACCAGGCCTTCCAAATGTACGATCAACGACAATTGGCGCGATCGCCTCCACCAATCTTTCCCGATGCGCCACCCTATCCTCCGAAAGCTGAGGCAGTTGCGCCGCTTGGGATAGTTTGGCGATCGCGTTTTCCATGCCTTCTACGGCAGTTTCGGGAAGGTCGGTTGATGATCGAGAGATGCGATCGCGAAGTAACATGAATTCTTTGATTACGTTTACGAGCAGAATTCTTTCTTGTTTATTCATCGGAACCACTACTACATTTTATTAGAGACGGCAAAGGCTGAACTTCTGATGGAGGCTCGACAACAACGTCGCCAGAGATTCTAATGACCTGTCTTTTACAATTGAAATACCAACCGTCAGAACCAGCTTCTTCGCTAACAATCCCATGTAAGTCCCATTGACGAATCGGCTGGCCGCCAGAATACAACGTCACACGATAGTCCGCACCAGAGATCGAGGTACCAGTCTTACTTAAACTGTTACCTAGCGAAGCACAGCCAACGAGAGAAGAGCTAAGGATCAAAGAGAAAATGACGATAAAGATTTTTTTCACAGAATTTACCTTATTTTGAACTACTAGAAGATGACGACCTGAAAAGCAGGCTACAAAGAACGCATAGCCCCAAAGACTGAAAGAAAGAAATCGCTTTTAACCCAAAGATAGATGGCATCAACCAATTCCAAAGAAACATCACAGGCAACGCAGACAGGAGAGAGCCAAGCACAATAAATCCAACCACCACACCAGCAATCGCAAA
>JBOFKH010000169.1:0-2095 GCA_051657225.1 Alphaproteobacteria bacterium | reverse complement strand
AATTGCTCGCACCCAGGGCAAGGACGCGGCTTTGAAGGCCGCTGGCATTGAAATTGGCACCTTCGTGGTGGGTGGCGTCGTGGTTAAAGGGGCCTTTAAGGTTGGCAAGGTGGCGTACAAATCTGCCGAGGCAGCCTGGTTCGCCTACGTTGCCGAAAATCCCATAATGGCAAAACTTGGAAACACTGTCGCCAGCGCCGTCGAACGCGGCAAGAGCTGGGTTGGCAGGGGTGCGGAGAAGATTTCATATAGGCATTACAAGCACCCGGATGGAAGCGTTTGGCTGGAAGGGCCTGTGACGCGTGGGGAAAAAATAGAACAGGCTTTGGGCCAAAATTTGCATAAAAATTATCCAGTTATTGACCGTTTTGACAACGGAGCGGTGACGAGCATTAAAAGCATTGATCTGAATGCCAAAACCTACCAAGATTCAAAAAAATTGCAGCGAACCTTGGAAAAATATGTCGATAAAGTGGCAGATTTTAGGGGGAAGGAGTTTGCTGGAAAGGACATAAAATTAGAAGAAATAGGTCTTCGCGCCTTGGATCTTGCCGTTCCTCATTCTGGAAACCCTGCTCAACAACAAATTTTGTTAAATCTTGTTGACTACGCAAAGAATAAAGGCGTGACCGTCAATTCCATTATCTTTCAATAAAGGGGAGAGAAAACATGAAAATGGCATCCATTTATTTAAGCAAAGATGTTCTTCGAATCGTTACTTTTTCGAAAACAACTGTTGGTCTCTCTAGTTCTTATTATCCAATTTTCTTTTTAAAAATTTCAGATGCACCTTCCGAAATTGGCAAAAAAGCTTTGGAAGCTTTAGATGGGTTTACACTTGGGGTTCCGCACCCTAAGAATCAAGAAGAGCATCGTCTAGAACTTCAGCAATATTATGAAAGGATGCAAATTAAATCTTGGGGGTCTTTTATGAAAAAGAGCAAACTCTTAAGAATAGAAGAAATAAAATCGAATATTGAAATTATGCCCTGTAAAAATTCTGGACCTAGAAATGGTTACGACCATCTTCCAGAAAAAATTCGCCATTGTTCCACAGATCCGGAAGCGCTTGGCCTAGCTATCTTGGCAGCTTTTGAAGATTGTGAATAAATTCTCTTGAAGCGCCTCCTCTCCCTCATCTTCCTCTTCTTCCACACCCTGGCGAATGCCAGGGTTTTGGTGCCTATTGAGGAGATTGCTGCCGCCAAAGCGGGAATGCAGGCCATTGCTGCATCAACCGTCGTGGGCACGATGAACCACCAG
The DNA here is from genome assembly GCA_051657225.1 of Alphaproteobacteria bacterium. GTDB lineage: Bacteria > Pseudomonadota > Alphaproteobacteria > Holosporales > JBOFFI01 > JBOFFI01. The sequence goes on along the minus strand of JBOFKH010000169.1, from coordinate 832 downwards.
GGCAATGTTGGCAAGGCGGTTGAGGATCTGGGGAAGCCCGATAGTTTGCGCGCCATCGCGACGTCTATCTTAACGGCGGGGCTTGTGGAGAATGTGACGCACACCTTGAAGCTTCCCGAGGTTCCCAAAACCTTCGGGGAGCATTTTCAAAAAGCGGCGATCAAAGGAGCAGTTTCCTTGCCGGTGAACGCCACCCTTGGTGGCGTGGATCCTGACAAGGCCCTTGGCATGGCAGCGATCAGCACCGCCGCCAACACGATTGGGGGATTCGCTGCGACGAAAATCGGGCAGGCCTATGGGGCAGAAAGCTTAAGCTATGCAGAGCACAAGGCGCTTCACGCAGGCCTCGGGGCCATCACAGGCGCGATTCTCGACCCAAAAAACCCTGGGAGGGGCGCCCTTGCAGGCGCCTTGGGGGCCGTCACTTCAGAAATGCTTGCGGAAGCGATTTCTGGGAACCCTAAAGAAATGGCGACGCGGGTTTTGGGAGAAGTTGCTGAGCGCGCCGCCCTGGAGGGCCGCGGATTCTCTCAAAAAGACTATGAAACAGCCCTCAAAGAGGCTGCTGAAATTGCCAAAAATGTTGGGCAAATCGGTGCCGCTGGAACTGCCTTATTGGCAAAACAAGAGGTTGCTACAGCCATCCACACGGCCCAAACTGCGACGGAAAATAATCTGGTTCCGGCCCTCATCGCCGGCGGTCTGGTCGTTTGGTCGGCCTATGAAATCATGGAAATTGCTCGCACCCAGGGCAAGGACGCGGCTTTGAAGGCCGCTGGCATTGAAATTGGCACCTTCGTGGTGGGTGGCGTCGTGGTTAAAGGGGCCTTTA
>JBOFKH010000168.1:0-3096 GCA_051657225.1 Alphaproteobacteria bacterium | reverse complement strand
TAAGGAATTGATCGGGGAAGAAGCCACAGCAGTCTCTTCCGCTGAGCCTGCCTAATAAGAGGCCACGTAAAATTTACGACCTCAACAGTGATATTTAAAAGGAAGAGAAACAGAGTTATGTCAGAAATTTCGATGGAGTTGATTAAATCCCTGCGTGAAAAAACAGGCGCGGGCATGATGGATTGCAAAAAAGCCCTCACAGAAGCGGGGGGGGATTTAGAGCAAGCCGTCGATTGGTTGCGCAAAAAAGGCTTGGCTATGGCTGCTAAAAAAGCAGACCGGGTAGCAACGGAAGGGCTTGTAGCAGCAGGTACGGAAGGGTCTTTCGGGGTGGTTTTAGAGGTTAATGCGGAAACGGATTTTGTGAGCCGGAATGAGCTTTTCCAAGGCTTTGTGCAAGACCTTGCCGCGGTCGCCCTTAAAAACCGGATTGATAGCCTTGAAAAACTCCCCACCCAAACGCTTTCTGGTTCAGGTGGCTCAGTGCAAGATGCCTTAACGCATTTGATTGCCACCATCGGCGAGAACATGACCCTGCGCCGCCTGGCGACCCTGTCGGTTGACAAGGGGGTTGTGGTTTCCTACGTCCATGCTGCAACGGTTCCCAACGTGTTGGGACGCATTGGCGTTTTGGTGGCCCTTGCATCTGTTGCACCTAAAGATCAATTAGAGCCCCTGGCGCGCCAGATTGCTATGCATGTGGCGGCCGCAAGCCCAACCTTCCTTAAAATCGCCGAAGTAGACGCGGCATCTCTTCAGCGTGAGCGGGATGTGTTGATGGAGCAGGCCCAGTCTACAGGAAGACCCGCAGACGTCATCGAGAAAATGGTGGAAGGGCGGATTCGTAAATACTATGAGGAAGTTGTGCTGGAAGAGCAGGTTTTTGTAGTGGATGGTAAGCGCAAAATCACCCAGGTGTTAGAGGAAGCTTCTAAGACTCTTGGACACCCCATCACCTTGGCTGGTTTTCATCGCTTCAACCTTGGGGAAGGGCTTGAGAAAGCTGAATCCAACTTTGCTGAAGAAGTTCAGGCCCAGCTGAGATAACAAAGCGGGAGAGCTTTTGGATGCAAACGGAAGGTCGCTTATTTTCGTCGTTTGTCAAACCCGGCGCTCGGGTTTTGTTAAAGCTTTCAGGTGAAGCCCTTGCAGGTGGGAAGGCCTCAGGTCTTGATGAAAAGACCCTTCGAGGCCTTGGAAGTCAAATAAGATTCTTGCAGGATAAGGGGCTTGAGATTTGCTTGGTGGTCGGAGGAGGAAATTTCTTCCGAGGACGGGCGGCCGAAGATAGCATAAAACGAACCACCGCGGACCATATGGGTATGGTGGCAACCATTTTAAACGGCCTCGCTTTACGGGATGTTTTTGAAGCAGCAGGGCTTTCTGTAGCGCTGATGTCCGCCTTGGAAATCCCTTCTGTGGTGGAGCGAGTTTCCATTCCAAAAGCTCTTGATTTACTGGCCCAAAAGCGGGTTGTGGTCTTTGTTGGAGGAACGGGGAATCCCTATTTTACAACAGACACAGGCGCGGCTTTGAGGGCCATTGAAACCCAGTGTGACGTGCTTCTCAAGGGAACCCAAGTAGACGGCATCTACAGCGCTGATCCTCAAAAAGAGGCAAACACTGTTTTTTACCCCGCGCTCTCTTATCAGGATGTGCTCAGCCGCAAGCTGCAAGTGATGGATTTGACGGCCATTACGTTGGCCCAGGAAAATCAGTTGCCCTTGGCTGTTTTTTCTTTACAATCAGAGCATGCTTTGCAAAATCTTTGGGAAGGAAAAGCCCGCTTTAGCTGGGTTTCATAATATTTAAAAGGAGTTTCACGGTGCCCGAGGCATTAAAAACAGATTTAAGAAAGCGCATGACGAGCGCCTATGACGTGTTCGTCAAAGAGTTAGGGGGATTACGCACAGGACGCGCCTCCCCCAATTTTCTTGACCCTATTATGGTTGAAGCCTACGGTTCTTCGACTCCGCTCCAACAAGTAGGAAATATAAACGTTCCAGAACCTCGTTTGCTAACGGTTCAAGTGTGGGACAGCAACCTTGTGAAAGCGGTGGAAAAAGCAATTCGAGATGCAAATTTGGGGGTAAACCCGTCTGCAGATGGCAACCTTATCCGTGTGCCACTGCCTGAATTGACCCAAGATCGGCGTCAAGAATTGGTGAAGCTTGCTGGTAAATATGCTGAAAATGCGCGGGTAGCCGTGCGAGGCGTTCGGCGAGACGGCATGGACCAGCTTAAGAAAATGGAAAAAGATAAGATCCTTTCAGAAGATCAAATCCGGCGGGTTTCAGATGAAATCCAGACCCTGACAGATGAGTTTATCGGAAAAATTGACCAAATTTTAGCGGTGAAAGAGAAAGATATCTCCCATATCTAATCCACCCAATTTTAGGGTTAGGTGCGTTGCAAAAGGAAAGGAAACAGAGAAGATGTCTCAAAATCCCGTTGTTGATGTAGATGCATCTGGACGCCAAGATACTCTGAAATCCTATGCCCACGGTTGGTTCCCGCTTCTGTCTTTTGAAAAAATTGAACAATCCCTCAAGCAAGCCATGCAGGGTGCTGACGACGGGGAGTTTTTTTTAGAAAAACGCCAATCCCAGAGCCTGCTTTTGGACGATGGCAAGGTGAAGGATGTTTCTTCCCAAGCTTCCCAAGGATTTGGCCTGCGTTCAGTTCACGATGAGGCCACGTTTTACGCTCATAGCTCTGAAGTCTCTGCAGACGCGGTTGGCCGCGCAGCCCAAACCCTCGCTTTCAAAAAAGGGGAGCAAACGTCTTCTAGTCTTGCACTTCCGCCTCTTCAACGTCTTGTGGGCACATCGCTTCCTTCAGATCAAAAACAGGGCCAAAAGGAAGCTTTTGAAGCAAAGGTGGGCCTGCTCCAAGAGATGGATGCCTACGCGAGACAACTCTCCCCGCTGGTAACCCAGGTGACCCTAGGGCTTTCCCACGGATGGCAGTGGATCTGTTTAGCGCGCTTGGAAACGGAGCAACGCTTTGACTTGCGCTCCTTAGGTTTATTGACTTTAAGTGTCGTTGTTTCCAAAGGAGGGCGTAAAGAAAAAGGAACCTTGCGGGTTGGGGGCA
>JBOFKH010000167.1:0-14721 GCA_051657225.1 Alphaproteobacteria bacterium | reverse complement strand
TAAGATGACCCCAGGAAGCAGAGAAAACCATTTTTTTCCCACTTTTTCCCACGCGGGAGATGACGCAAGGATAAGCCGTGAGCGGGTTGGGGGGATGTAGAGCGCCCCATCAAACTGGACCGGCATGAAAATATTTCTTCGGAGTAAGCTTGAAAGTTGGCTCTGGGTGTAAGGGTGGCCGTGGCCGAACGGGGTGCGCTCTACCCGGGACCAGATGCTTCGCCGGTGGGGCGCAAGGACAATCAAACGTCCGCTTTCTTTCAAAACACGCCAGGTTTCTCGAAGCATTTGATGGGTTTGTTCAGAAAACTCCAGGGCGTGCACGCACACAACCACATCAAAACAAGCATCAGGAAACGGAAAAGCCGTTTCCTCTGCAAGCACGGATACGGAAGGTTCTAAGGGGGGCCACCTGAGCACGCCTTGTTGGGCTGGCATCAATACCGCAAGGGTGGCGTCTATTTCTGAAAAAAGCTTGAGGTAGGGGAGGGGATAGCCGATCCCTAAAACCGTTTGACGAGGAGAAGGTGTTACAAAAGCCCGCAGATGAGAACGTAGCAAACGACGCACCCAAAGCCCCAGAGATGTTTGATAAAAATCCTGAAGATCCAGCGCATCCATCCACACGGGGTATGACTCCACTTTACTGTTCAAAATGATGAGTTAGGTTGCCTTAAAAAGGCGATTTCCTCAGGGGTACTTAAACGCCCTAAGATCGCATTTCGGTGGGGGAAACGTTTAAAACGGCTGATAATATCATAATGAGCTTGGGCAAAAGCAATGGTTTTTATGTCTGGCAGTTGGTTAAATAGCTGAAGCGATTGTTTTTGCGCGTCCAGATCTTCTGCATGCATAAAGGGCATGTAAAAAAAACGGCGATAAATGGGAGAAAGGGTTTGGTCATACTTTTTTTCGACGGCAATCTTTGCAAACGTAAGGGCCAGTGCATCTGTTGCAAAAGCCCTTGGTTTTCCACGGAAAATATGTCGAGGAATCTGGTCCATCAGCAAAATCAGGGCAAGGGTTCCTTTTGGTTCTTCAAGCCAAAGGTCTAGCTTACCTTCTTTTGCTTCTTCATAGCTTGCTTCAAAACGTTGCTTGATTAATTTGTCGTCTTGGGGTGTGCTGGAAAACCAAAAGAGCTTGGGGGTTCCAAAAGTGCTTTCTTCAGGAGACCCAAACCAGAATAAAAGAATCTCTTCAATCTGATCTTTGTCTGTCGATGCTATAGCCGGGGTATCAGACATGGCTAAACATTCCTCCCATCTTCTTCAACGGATTTTGGAGTGATCCAGCCTCCCCCCAGCACGCGCGTTCCCTGATAAAAGACGCAAGCTTGCCCTGATGCAACGCCATATTCTGGCTCATCTAGAAGAACCTCAGCTGTTTGGTTTTTTCTCAAAAAAAGACGAGCAGACGCGGCCGGCCGGGTGGATCGAATCTTCACCTGAACCTTTAGAGGGTCTGTTGGAATTTCTGGATCGTCATCCTCGTTCAACAACCAGTTAACCTCTTTCAGGTGAATCTCCTTGCAAGCCAAGAAGGCCTTGGGTCCCACCACCACTTGGTGTTTAGAAGGGTCAATTTTAAGAACAAACAAAGGCTCTTCTTGTCCCCCAACGCCGATCCCTTTGCGTTGACCGATGGTGTAGTGGATGGTTCCTTGGTGTCTTCCCAAAACGCGACCGTTCACATCAACAATATCCCCTTCTTCCAAGCTTCCAGGGCGCAGCTGCTGAACAATCTTCGCGTAGGAGCCATTGGGTACAAAGCAAATGTCCTGGCTGTCTGGCTTTTCTGCAACCGTCAGCCCGAGGTTTTGGGCCAACGAGCGCGTCTCTTGCTTTGAAAGCCCCCCCAGGGGAAACCTCAAAAAATCCAGCTGTTCTTGGGTTGTAGCAAATAAAAAATAACTTTGATCCCGGGTTATATCAAAAGCTTGATGCAGCTCCGCCTGCTGGTGAAACAGGCGCTGTACATAATGCCCTGTTACCAGGGCTTTTCCACCAAGTTCTCGGGCTGTTTGGAGCAGGTCTTTAAATTTAACCTGTTGGTTGCACCGAACGCAGGGAAGGGGCGTTTCACCCCGCAGGTAGGCATCTGCAAAGTCCTCTATCACTGCCTCATTAAAGCGCGATTCATAGTCTAGAACATAGTGAGGAAACCCCATCCGCTCTGCAACTAAACGTGCATCATAGATATCCTGTCCTGCACAGCAAGAGCCCTTTCGTTGGGCAACCTTTCCTTGATCATAAAGCTGGAGGGTAATGCCCACCACGTCATATCCCGCTTGGGCCAAAAGAGCCGCAACGACGGAACTATCTACCCCTCCCGACATGGCAACCACCAAGCGGGTTTCAGCCGGGGGGGTATCAAACCCCAAAAGCGCCTTCCAGTCCCATTCCATCTCTCGTTCACGATTTCCATTATTAACCATAAGATATCTAGAACATAGCTGATTTCCGGTTCTGACAAAAGGGGGGAAATCATTCAGTGCTACCCCTTGGTTTCATTTGACTATTTTTTAACAGTTTTATTTTAATCTATTGAAAATAAAGTGAAAATAAAATTCTGCGAAGGGGGTAGAAAAGCCCATGGATAAAAAAAGCCGCATCGCTATGATGGCCCTTTGGGGGCTCCTTGTTCAACCTGTTCAAGCAGCTGAACAGCCTAATGTGCTTGAAGAAATCTATAAATTCGGTGACCACACCCTCTGCCCCATCATCTGTAATCCGCCCCTCCTGTTTCCTCCCATCCTTTGTAAAATTACAGAAATAAAAAAGCAATGTTTAAAAAAATGCTCTGGGGTCACCTACCTGGGGGGGAAAAAGGCGATTGATTTAACAGGATGCAGGGCTGCTATAGACAGGCCCTTCGCGCAAGTTGCGGATAAAACGATGGATCAATTTTGTTGGTGGGCTTGTAACCGGAAAAGTTGTTCAGATTTTACAATTTCCATCCCAACCAAAGAGGGTTTTGTAGACCTTCCTTGGCCAGGGAAGACATTTGGCAACACGATCTGCAGAGCTTTTTGTAAAAAAGAAAAAATCGCGCATTGTTTGAAAAGCGCTGGAGAATTTAATTTTGAAATCTTGCAAAGAAAACCCGTAGAACTTCCTTAACAGAAAATTTGGTTGCGGGGGCAGGATTTGAACCTACGACCTTCAGGTTATGAGCCTGACGAGCTACCGGGCTGCTCTACCCCGCGATATCAAAAAAGACACTTGTTAAGAAGTCTTGATTAGTTGTAAACAAGAATTGTGAAAAAAGCAACCACCTTTCCTTTAAAAAAAAGAATCCCTATATCCTTCTTAAGTCCTTATTAAAAGGAGTGCGTCACTTATCGGGGAGTGAAAAAATAAAAATTATCAAATAAATAAATTATTTATTTTGCATTCATTTTGCATTCATTTATGTTCTTTTTGGATATTTTTTGTTAATTCATAATGAAAGAAATAATAAATGCAAAAAAAAATAACATCTTCCTTAGTAATCGCTGCGTATTGTCTCAATAGTTTGCCTATTTTTGCCGGTCCGCTGGCGCCCTTTTCAAGTGGGGTAGCTTCAGGAAGCACAGAGATAGCGTGGGGGGCAGGCTTACCATCTGCTCGCTTTAATTCGAGCTCTTTGGGTGAAAAGGAAGAAAATGTACGTAAAATATCACGTATGCTAGAACAGAGTCAGAAAGTTGCGGAAAAGAATGGATGGGGAGAGCCTGGAGAGCAGAAAAGATCAAACAGGGTTTCTAGAGATACTGATAATTATGCCTGTGTAAATTTGCTCAATGATTTTCCTCATGAAGGAAGCCCAAAAACAATAATAAGCTATTTTGGCGAAAGAAAATTAGACAGTCAGAGAACGCTTCTTCAGGCTAAAAAATCAAGTAAAGAAGTTTCTTCTTGTTTTGCTACTAGTGATATTGGAACATTATCTGTAGAAATGAGCAGAAGTGAAATATATAAAAAGATTACTGCCTATCTTCAAAAATTTGATTTTGGAAAAAAAATTGAATTAAAGGACTTAGATAGAGGCGCTAGTTACAGCTATGTCAGATTTTTCCCTGATTTTGATACTCACGCTGACGCTAATGTTGTAGAAAGTTTGGAGAGTTGCGATAAAATGATTTGCGCAGAGTACGGAGAAACTGACCTCGATTACTCAAATTTTTTGAAGAGGGCCCATACACTTCAAGCTCTTTCTTATCCTATTTTATTTTCTTCTCTTAATACAAATAATACAGACAAAGAGTGGGAATTTTTTGTTTCTCCCGGCGGTGACGACTATATTGCCCTTGGAAATATTCCATATCATAACGGAGATAGCTTTTTGAATATAGACACGTTGAGGAAATTTTCTTTAATGGACTATGCTAACGCAAACAGCAGTTATGTAAAAAGTTTTTTCGGTGATAGCATTTTTACTTCTCCAACGGAGCATCTGTATGGCCCTGGTCTTGATGTAACGATTAATCCCTTTACAAATTCAGGAAAAAGTTCGTCCCCGTCTCTCAACGAAGCCAAAAAATACGATGATGAGGTTGCTCCAACCCAAGCCTCCCATGCAGCTTCAAATAGCCATCTTTCCTATTATATTGGAACAGGTGCTCTAGCAGCAGTGTTTTCAGTTTTTGGCGGAGCTGCTGTTTACCATTGGTGGAAAGCTAAGAAGCGTAATGGGAGGAACGAGAGGTACGATGCAGTTATGTATAAAAAAACCCCTGATGATTCCGAGATAATCGTTCCTGCTGCCCAATTATAACCTAGAGGAATCTCTTGATTATGCGTTGCGTGTTGATGCATGATCAAGGGTAAATCTCAACCACAGGTAAAACTTCGACATAGGGAGAAAGCGATGGATTTTCGGCAACACGTAGAACGTCTTTGGGAAGCAAAAGAAGATTTTAGCTTTTTGCAAAGCGAGGAAACCCGGGAAATCTTACTTGCTTTTTTGGAGGACCTGGACGCAGGAAAAATTCAGGTTACGGGAAAAGCCGAAGGGACGTGGGCTGTTCATGAGTGGGTCAAAAAGGGTATTTTACTGCTTTTCCGTTCCTTGCCCAATCAGTTTACTGGCGGTGCTTTTCCGGGGTATGACAAGATCCCCCTCAAATGCCAGGGATGGGACGAAGCACAATTCCAACAAGCGGGCTTTCGGATGATGCCCGGAAGTGTCATTCGCAAAGGTGTCTTCATCAGCCCTGGTGCGGTGATCATGCCCAGCTTTCTCAACATCGGTGCGTCCGTTGGGAAAGGCACCATGATCGATTCAAACGTACGTGTCGGGTCTTGCGCTCAAATTGGCGCGAATTGTCATCTTTCAGATGGCGTTGGCATTGGGGGGGTCCTTGAGCCGCTCCAAGCTTCTCCTGTGATTATTGAAGATAACTGTTTTGTTGGTGCCAGGTGTCAATTGGTTGAAGGCGTCCATCTGGAAGAGGGATGTGTCTTGGGCATGGGGGTTACCCTTGGAGCATCTACGAAAATTATCAACCGAGAAACGGGAGAAATAACCTATGGAAGGGTTCCAGCCTATGCAGTCGTCGTTCCAGGGACGGTGGCGCTGCCCTCTACGGCGCCTTCTCTTTCACTGAACTGTGCAGTTATTATCAAGACCGTGGATGCGCAAACCCGGAGTAAAACGGGACTTAATGCACTGTTGAGGCCCTAAAATTGATCTTTTAAATATTTTATAGTTTGTTAACAAATGCGTATTCAAAAGACATTTTATTTGTTTTTAATTTTAATTAATATGTATGCAGGAAGCGTGATCTAAAACTCCCGGCTCAACACCTACAAAAAGGAGGTTGTGATGTCCAACTCAATAACTGCTAAAACAAGTGGCTCTGCCGTGTCTGCTCAAGTGTCTCAAACGAGAAGTGTGGCATCCCCTCGAATTTTGCCAGTTTTTCCACAATATAATTCTCCTCTTGACGTTACCCTTACAATACCTTCTTTTGTTGTTCATTCAGTTGAGCAAGCTGTCTCGCCCGCGCTTGCGGCACAGTCCTATCAGACGAATCCTGTAAAAGTAGAGAGCAACAACAGTGAAGTGTCTGAGCTTGGACCCCGATCTGGAAAATTTTAACTTTGGCGATATTGGAGCAACTTAAACAGACAAGCCCAGGCGTGCCCAGGGTCTAGGTGAAATTGCTGGTGCTCTACTAGGAATTGTTTAATAGCAGGAACAGGGAAAGGGGAAATACCTTTCTCCCGAATCGCTTGAATGGTTTGCTTTTCCAGCCATCCCGTGAGAAGCTCTCCCCAAAACAAAAGGGGTTCTTGCAATAAAAAAGCTAGCTTTTCTGGGGTGATGGGGGGAGAAAAATTGGGATGATTCTCTGGAAGCGTTGCTTTTTCTAACACATTCAGGAAAGCAGGGATTTTTTTCCAGCGATTCTCTTGGATCCAAAAAAAAGCTTTTCCTAAACAGCCTTTCGACCACTCCAGGATCGTGACGGTTGCATCCTCCGACAAATGGGGCGCTGTTTTGGAAATGCAAGCTTTCAGCTCTAAATCTGGCAGAGGCGAAAGCCGCAGGGTTTGACACCTGGAACGTAGCGTCGGCAAAACATTTCCCAAATTCTCTGCCAGCAAAAGAAAGATAACACCGGGGGGGGGCTCTTCCAAAGATTTGAGCAGTGCGTTGGCTGAATGGCGGTTCATCCAATCTAGCCCATCAATCAGCAGGATACGCCAAGGGCCCTCTGTTGCTGTTCGTTGTAAAAAGGCGTTGATTTGGCGCGCCGTTTCAACGGGAATTCCCTTTCCCCTTTCCTCAGGCTCTAAGACCAGCAAATCCCCAAAGGTATTGGCCGTAATTTTTTGAAACAGAGGCAGCTGGGCTGGCAGAGCGTCCAGCGCGCTGAAAGAAGATGCTCCGTAGGCCAGCAAGCGGATAAGACGGTAGGCAAACGTACGCTTGCCGATTCCCTGGGGGCCAAGCAGCAACCATCCGTGAGCTAATTTTCCCTTCGCAAGAGCTGTTTCAAACACATGCTCTGCCTGTGCTTGGCCAAAACACGTTTGATTTTCTGAAGGGGCGAGGGGAGGGGGCATCTGATTCATAAGCCTGAATCCTAGAGGAACCGTAGGAAAAACTCAAGGTATAAAACCTGGTAAAAACTTGAAACATCTCTTCACATTTAGGTAATATTTTATTAAACTGAATAAGCCATAATGGCACAAAAGAGATATCGCAAGCAAAAATTCACCCGTTTAGCCACCTCTATCTCACGAGATCAACGGCAAAGGAATATCGGATGCAAGGGACAAATCAAGGTAAAAACCGCGCAACATTATCAGTAGGTCAAAAAAAATACACCTATTGCCCTCTGAAGCCCTTTTATCGGCAGATCAAACAGTTGCATCGCCTGCCATTTTCCCTCAAAATTCTTTTGGAAAATGTGCTGCGCCATGAAAATGGCGTTCAAGTCACGCGAGATCATGTGGGTTTTCTGGGGGATTGGTTGAAAAATCAAACGTCCCAACAAGAAGTTCCCTATTTCCCAGCCAGGGTGTTGATGCAAGATTTCACTGGCGTTCCCGCTGTCGCAGATTTGGCTGCCATGCGTCGCGCTATGCAAGCCCTGGGGGGAAATCCCACCAAGGTAAACCCTCTGGTTCCTGTTGATTTGGTCATTGACCACTCGGTGATTGTGGATCGTTATGGCACCCCTGGCGCATTTCAAGAAAATGTGGGGCTAGAATATCAACGCAACGCAGAGCGCTACGCCTTTTTAAGGTGGGGCCAACAGGCGTTTAAGAATTTTCGCGTGGTGCCTCCTGGCACGGGTATCTGCCACCAAGTAAACCTAGAATACCTTGCCCAGGTGGTTTGGCACGACAAAGAGACTCAGATGGTCTATCCAGACACCCTCGTGGGCACCGACAGCCACACCACCATGGTGAACGGTTTGGGCGTCTTGGGTTGGGGTGTGGGCGGCATTGAGGCAGAAGCCGTGATGCTGGGGCAGTCCCTGTCTCTTCTCATCCCGGATGTAATTGGGGTTAAGCTTGAGGGAAGCATGCCTGAAGGCGTCACAGCGACAGACCTGGTGCTCACCGTCACCCATCTGCTACGCAAAAAAGGAGTGGTCGGTAAATTTGTTGAATTTTTTGGCCCAGGGCTTCAAACGCTTTCCCTGGCGGATCGAGCAACCATCGCAAACATGGCGCCTGAATATGGCGCGACCTGTGGGCTTTTCCCAATCGATGGCGCAACCCTTGATTACCTAAAGCTGACAGGCAGATCGCCTGATGCCATTGCCCTGGTGGAAGCCTATGCTAAAGAGCAAGGATTCTGGTACACCCCTGAAGCAGAAGACCCCCTTTTCACAGATGTGATGACCCTTCGCTTAGAAACACTAGCGCCGTCTCTGGCAGGGCCCAAACGCCCCCAAGATCAGGTGTTATTGAAAGAAGCGGCCCCTGCTTGTAAGATCGTCCTCCGCCAAGAAAAACCCCAAGGCATGAAAGAGGTTACAGTTTCCCAAGCCCAGGGAGAACCCTATTTTCTGGCCGATGGGCATGTGGTGCTCGCGGCCATCACCAGCTGCACCAACACGTCAAACCCGTCCGTGCTGGTAGGGGCAGGCCTCTTGGCTCGCAAGGCTAGGGAGAAAGGCCTCAAAGCAAAGCCTTGGGTGAAGACCTCCTTCGCACCCGGAAGCCAAGTGGTGACAGATTACCTTGATAAAGCAGGCCTCCTTAAAGACCTGGAGGCTGTTGGCTTTTATCTGGTGGGTTATGGGTGCACCACCTGTATCGGAAATTCTGGTCCTCTTAAAACTGAAATCGGTAAAAGCATCGAAGAAAATGACTTAACGGTAGCAGCTGTTCTTTCAGGGAACAGAAACTTTGAAGGCCGCATCCATCCTCAAATTAAATTGAATTACCTTGCATCGCCGCCGCTGGTGGTGGCTTATGCTTTGGCTGGCAGCATGCTGGTCGACTTTTTTGAAAACCCCCTTGGGGAAGATGCCAGTGGAGCTCCTGTTTTCTTCAAAGATATTTGGCCAACGCAGCAAGAGATTCATGAGGTGATCCAAAGCTGTCTCTCACCCCAGCTGTTTGCGGCTCGATATGCAGATGTATTTAAAGGAGATGCCCTCTGGCAGAAAATGGGGGAGGGGTCTAAAGGGGCTTCCCTGGAGCTCTATGAATGGAAAGAAAACAGCACCTATGTGAAATGTCCGCCTTATTTTGAGCATGTGAAGGAGGCCCCCAAGCCCATCCAAAACATCACCAGCGCTAGGGCGTTGGCCATTTTAGGGGACAGCATCACCACAGATCACATCTCCCCCGCAGGCTCCATCAAATCAGACAGCCCCGCTGGGCTCTACCTGCAAAGCCAAGGGGTGAAGCCTGCTGATTTCAACTCTTACGGTTCACGGCGTGGCAACCATGAGATCATGATCCGGGGAACCTTTGCAAACATCCGACTTCGCAATGAAATGCTCTCAGATGTTTTGGGAGGCTATACAAAATATATCCCAACCCAAGAAACCCTCTCCATCTATGAGGCTTCTCAAAAATATCAGGCAGATCAAACACCTTTAATCATTGTTGCAGGAAAAGAATATGGAACGGGCTCTTCCCGGGATTGGGCCGCAAAGGGCACAAAGCTGTTAGGGGTTCGTGCTGTGATCGCGGAAAGCTTTGAGCGGATCCATCGATCTAACCTGGTGGGGATGGGCGTTTTACCGTTTGTGTTCTCCAAGGGCTATAATCGCAAAAACTTAGAGCTGAAGGGGACAGAGCTGTTCCATATTAAGGGCTTTGAGGGCAAGCTGAAACCCGGCATGACGGTGGAGCTTTCTATCCAGAGGGAAGCCGGAGAAATTCAAGATAAAATACCCCTTATTTGCAGGCTTGATACGGAAGACGAGATCGCTTTCTTCAACCAAGGAGGCATTTTGCTTTACGTTCTTGAGCAATTACGCCGCAAAGCATAGGTTAGTCGGGGCTGATTTTGAAAAAAAGGGGAGCGAAACGCAAAAGGCTTACGAACGCAAGAATCATGGATAGCTTTGTTTATGGAGAAAACTGCCTCATGAAACTTCGTAACACCTCGCACGTTCGCGCTTAAACTCCCCTTTCCGGACAGTAAACGTGAACGCCAGGCTTATTCGTCGCCCTCGTCAGCATCCTCCCACAGCGTGCTTAAGGTCAGCCAAAGGGCCAGCCCGAAGAAAAACAAACGGTCAGCAATACACAAACGAGCCCCTCCTTCCCTTGGGGGGAAGAAAAAGTGTCGAAGGCGTGAAAGTTTCCGTTGCGCCACGAAAGAAAAATCGTTTAACATCTTGTTTAGCCTTAAATGACTTCTGTTGAGTCTTTTAAAGTTAGCGGCATCGGGGAGTTTCCGCTCCCTGGTGTCGCGTATTTGCCCCTGAAACGTTTGTTCCAGGAACGCGAAACAAGCCTAGAAGGTTGATGCAAAAAAAGCCGGTGCCTCCAAGCTTTTCTGACACTTACCACCTAAACTCAACCGGAGCCCAGCAAATTTTGTCCCCCAGATCAATTTAAATTTTACTCACGCACGTGGAGGCTGCGAAGCTTTCGATGAAGCGCCGAACGTTCCATGCCAATGAAATCTGCTGTTTGGGAGACATTCCCACCAAATCTAGAAATTTGGGCTGATAAATATTGTTTTTCAAACACCTCTCGGGCTTGTTTCAGGGGAAGGCCAAGAATCTCTGTTGCGCGATCTTTCTCAACCATGGCAGGCGCCAACCCTCCCATTTCAGGGGGAAGCATGTCCAGGCGAATCTCTTCACCTGGTTCTCCTGGTGCCATGATTAGGAGACGTTCAATGGTGTTTTTCAGCTCCCGCACATTTCCTGGCCAATCATAGCTTTGGAGAGCTGCCAACGCTTCTTTAGAAAAAGCCCGGGACGGTACTCCAAAGGCAGCTGCTGCTGTCTCCATGCAATAGTCAAGCAACAGCGGGATGTCTTCTCGTCGTTTGCGCAACGAAGAAATTTGAAGCGGGACCACGTTCAGGCGGTAATAAAGATCTTCCCGAAACAATCCCTTGGAGAGAAGGGAGGGGATATCCATGCGTGTCGAAGCCAAGATGCGGATGTCTACCTGAATGGGGCGGGAGCCTTCCAGCCGCGTAAACATTTGCTCTTGCAAGACGCGCAAAATCTTTCCCTGGGTTAAAAGTGGCATATCCGTTACTTCGTCTAGAAGCAAAGTGCCGCCGTGGGCCTGCTCAAGGACGCCTAATTTTTGAGGTGTCAGCTTGTTTCCCTCAACCCCAAACAGCTCTTCCTCAAATCGGTCTGGGTTTAACGTTGCGCAATTGAGGACAAAAAAGGGTCGTGTTGCTCGCAAAGATTGTCGATGAATTTCTTGGGCAAACAGCTCTTTCCCAACCCCCGGTTCACCCGTAATAAGCACGCGGCTGTTGGTGGCTGCAATCTTTTGAATGGCTGCTTTAAGGCTTTGCATAACCTGGCTTTTTCCTTGGAGGATGTCCATATCGCCGCCTTTAAGCTTCAGGGCTTGGTTTTCTTGTTTAAGCTTTGCAGCTTCCAAAGCCCTGCAGATGGCTAATAAAAGCCGGTCTGTTTGGAAAGGCTTTTCGATAAAATCATACGCGCCTTTTTTGATAGCTGTGACCGCCATTTCAAAAGTGCCGTGGCCACTCATCATCACTACCGGAAGGCTTGGTGTTGTTTGTTTGATGTACTCCAAGATGCCTAGGCCGTCCATCCCCACGTCTCCCAACCACACATCCAGCAAAACAAGGGAGGGAAAACGACGGCCCATGCTTTGGAATGCTGCTTCCGGCGTTGCAGCTTGGTGGGCCTTATAGCCTTCGTCTTCCAAAATTCCTGCAACTAAATTTCGGATATCTGCCTCATCGTCAACAATTAGAATATCAAGGGACATGAATCTTATGCATCCTTTATTTGCTTTTTAAAAAACAATACAACTTGAGCGCCTGGTCCTTCTTTACGGTCCCTTAGAAAAACGCCTCCTCCGTGATCTTCCACAATTTTTTTAACAATAGCAAGACCCAGACCTGTTCCACTCGCTTTTGTTGTCATATAAGGCTCAGACAGACGCTCTCTTCCTTCTTTTGGGAACCCAACCCCGTTATCTGTTAAAATAAGGTGAAAATGTTGCTCCTTCACCTCCAGCTCAACCCAAATTTCACCTGGGGGGAGGGGAGACGACGCTAAGCGTTCTTGAACGGACTCTGCTGCATTTTTAAGAAGGTTCGTCAAAACTTGTCCGATTTGGTAAGCATCACAAACCATCCAAAGCGCTTCAATCCCAGGTTCAAAATGAAAGGTTATTTTAGGAAACGCTTCTTTTTGGAGAAATAAATTTTGCTGACACAACGCTACAAGGTCATTTTCTACCATAACGGGCTCAGGCATCCGAGCAAAAGACGAAAATTCTCCGACCATTCTACCGATATAATCGACCTGGCGCACGATGGTGTCGATGCAGGTCTGAAAGGTGGCGGGGTCTTTTTCAATTTGAACCAAATAGCGACGCTTGAGGCGTTCTGCCGCGAGTTGGATGGGTGTGAGTGGGTTTTTGATTTCATGGGCAATGAGGCGGGCAACGTCAGACCAGGCTGCTTTGCGCTGGGCAGCGAGGAGTTCTGTCACATCATCAAACGTCATGACAATGCTTTCAAATCCACCCAGCTGTTGGCTCGCTCCTCGGATCGAAACCCTGAGGCTATAGAATTGGCCGTGCCGTTCAACACCCACTTGTTTTTCAAACACAAGAAGCTCTGAAAGCAGCGCTTCTTCCAGACATTCCCACAGTTCTGGCGCGATGTGTTGGAGGGATTTTCCGACTAACTCAGCCTCCGCTTCTTCAAAAAAATGAAGACTCGTCATGTTAGCAAGATGAATTTTTCCTTTGTTATCAAGACTTAAGACGCCAGAAGAAACCCCCGAAAGAACGCTTTCCATAAACCTGCGCCTGCGATCGACTTCATGGTTTGCAGCCACGAGGGCTTTGGTTTGGCTATCCAGCTCTGACACCATTTGGTTGAAAGCATCCCCTAAGGTTTCCAGCTCATCTACCTTGGAAACCGTTAAAATACGTACCGAAAGATCTCCTTTTTGGATGTCTCGCGCGGCCTCAATCAAACGTCCAATGGGTTTTACCAGGCGATTTGCGAATAAAAAACCTCCCCATATCGCCAAGAGCAACATCAATAACGTTACCATCGCAAAAATGAAGGCAAATTCCAGCGTCACCCTGGAGCGCTCATCTAAAAGGTTTTGGTAGGCACCCACAGCTTCTTGGGTTAAAGAAATCCGATCCAAAACCTTTTTTTCCACCAGGTGGCTTACGAGCAAATAAACGTTTTTCTCTTGGGAAATTTGAACAAGAGCAATGACTCGGTCATGCTGTTGATTGGGATAAATCACCACATCTTTTTCTGCAGCTTTCAAATCCTTGTTAAGAATGCCCTCAAATTCTAAGGAGAATGAAAATCGAGATCGTCCCAGAACCTTACCAGAACCTGAAAATAAAATAGCCTCATTTAAAGAACGCAGGTGAGCTTGGGTGGTGAGATAGTGGTTTAGAAGCTCTGGATCTTCCAGCAATTCATCCAACACTTGTTCCAAATCTCGCTCAATGGCGCGAACGCTGTGGATGATGACTTTTTGGTGCTCTTCCAGATAAGCATTCGCAATGAATTGGGATTCTTGGAGAGCTGTTTGCACTTTTTCGTTAAACCAGGCTTGCATTCCCAAGTGTACGAAAAAAAAAGAAAAAAGCGCCATGATAACGGTTGGTGCAATCACCAATAAACTGAACACGCCCAAAACGTGGGCATGGAGTTTTGAGCCCGCAAGGCCTTGTTTGCGTTCTAACCAAAGCAAGAGAACGCGCCGTATCACCAAAAAAATGAGTAACAATAAAAAAATGCTATTGGAAATTAAAAAAAGAGAGAGGTATCGTGGCGAGATAGCGTAAGCGGCGGTCCCCGAAGCAAAGCAAAGGATAGCCAAAAACCAAAGGGCTGGCTTTGCCCACCGCTGGGTAAAAACCCACCCTGGCACCCACGAAAAAAAACCTAGTTTTTCCGACATACATTCTCGCTGAGCAATTTTTTTATCCTCTTCTTTTTAAAACGAATTGAAGAAAAAAGAAAGCGTTGTAAAGCAAAAAGGGGGTCTTAACAGAGATGATTCTCAAGATTTGATATTGGAAGCAGCGGGGTTACCCAAAGCTATTTCTAGGTAAACCCGCCGTGTGTGCTAACACAACGAAGCTGGACGGTTTAGATCATCATCAAGCCGCTTTTGGAACAACTTTTTCCTGAAACGCTTCTATACCATCATCGATTGAAGCATTTTTATAAGGCAGGTCAAGTTTCTCAAAATGTTTTAAAGCCCAGGCGCAAGTCAGCAGGGAGGGAATCATCAAGACCCATAGGCCCCAGTGACCCATCCATAGGTTCAAGTAGATTAATCCAAATGAGGTGACAATAAACATAAAGGCCTTGGCAACCGCGTATCCCATAGAAATAAGGGTCATCCGTTTTAACACTGGAAAATGACGGTAAAATATAGCGGATCCAGGAAAATGTCCGACTTCAAAGCTGCCTACAAAAATTTGAAAAGCCATGATTTGCCAGGGACTTGAAGCGTGATCCAATAGATAAGGGCACAGTATAACAAAAATACACGCTAATTTCAAAAAAAACTTAATAATTTTAATTGGATAGATGCGA
>JBOFKH010000166.1:0-4938 GCA_051657225.1 Alphaproteobacteria bacterium | reverse complement strand
GCCAAATCTTCGTGTGTTAAGGCTTTCTTACAACCATGATTTGGGAGATGGCCTTTGGCAAGAATCTGCAATCCTTCAAGCTTTGACTCAAACGCGTATCGAAAAACTTCACCTGGAACACACATCTTTAGCGGAAACAGGCCTTCAAGCGCTCTTGGACACAGTGAACAAAACGCATTTAACAGATCTTTACGTCAGCCGTGCTGGAGGCTACCGAATTACCCAAGGGTTTGTCGATGCGTACACCCAAAAGCCACCCTACACTAACCTGGATGGAAAGCCACTCACCGTACACTTTGAGGAATAACTCCCTGTGCAGGAGCGGAAAATTCCGCTCCGTCTTCCCCCTTGAGGAAGCTGTAAGCTGTGGTATAGTGTAGAAAGGATTACATACCTGCAGCGAGAAAGAAGAAGCCATCATGCAAGAAGGTGGACTCAAAGCCCCCACACGCCACCCCATCCCTTGGCAGGAGGCTTCCTTTTATGATGCAGAAGCCTTGGAGGCAGAAACCCGGCGGATCTTTGATATTTGCCATGGATGCCGGCGGTGCTTCAACCTGTGCGACAGCTTCCCAAGGCTTTTTGACTTGATTGATGAATACCCCAGCGGGGAGCTGGACACCGTCCCCACGGAATCGTTTCGCAAAGTCACAGACGCCTGCACCCTTTGTGATATGTGCTTTATGGTGGCTTGCCCTTATGTGCCTCCCCATGAGTTCAACGTTGATTTTCCCCACCTGATGCTGCGCCACCGAGCGGTTCAACACCAGGCGGGGGAAACCCCTTGGGCAGCTCAGCAGCTGGCTTCTACAGATCGCAACGGAAAGCTGGGAACAGCGCTTCCTGCCCTCAGCAATTGGGCCACCAAGTCTGAAAATAAGGTGACCCGTCCCTTGTTGGAGAAAACCTTGGGGGTCGATCGCCGAGCCCATCTACCGGCCTTCGCCTCTCAACCCTTTGCAAAGGCCCTGGCCCAACATCCGGCGCTTCCTAACCCTCAAGCGCCTGGGTTTGGGGAAAAGGTTGTGCTCTATGCCACGTGTTATATGAATTATAACGACGTCCAAACGGGGCTTGCAGCTCGGGCTGTGTTGGCTCACAACGGCGTTCAGCTAGAGGTAGTATACCCTGAATGCTGTGGAATGCCCCAGCTGGAGCAAGGAAATTTGGGGGAAGTCGCCCAAAAAGCGGAGGCCATCACGCGCGCCCTTCTGCCTTGGGTGAAACAAGGCTATACGGTGGTGCCGCTGGTGCCATCCTGCACCTTGATGATACGCCAAGAGTGGCCCCTGCTGCTGCCTGAAAACCCAGTTGTCGGGCAAGTGGCTCAGCGCATCCAGGATTTATCTGAATACCTGGTGAGCCTCTCTCGAGGCAAAGGCCTCGTAGACGGGTTAGCACCCTTGGAGGCGCCCGTCACCCTGCACATGGCCTGCCATGCGCGGGCCCAGAATAAGGGGCGCCAGGCAGAGCTGTTGCTGAAGCTGATTCCGGGGATTGCGTTGAAAGTGGTGGAGCGTTGTTCAGGCCATGGCGGAACCTGGGGGATTTTTAAAGAAAATTTTGACACAGCCGTCAAAGTTGGAAAACCTGCCACCAAGCAGATCCTCCAAACTCCCCCAGAAGGTTTTGTGGTTTCAGAGTGCCCCCTAGCGTTAAGCCACCTGGAACAGATGTGTGATTTAGAGGCTCAAAAGGCTCCATCCACTTCTGCCGCCCAAAGACACTTCACCCACCCTATTCACCTCATCGCCCGCGCTTATGGGCTTAACACGTAAGGATTGAACCCATGGCCAAAGCTTTTACACCTGCTGACATTTTGCCCCTGGATATTTATGAACAGCAACGCCCTAAAAAGCGTTTAGAGATTCTAGAGCTCAAGAAAAATCGCAGGGTACACGTGGGGCCCCATGCTGTATTTTTATTTGAAAATGCCGAAACCCTTTGGTGGCAGATCCACGAGATGCTGCGCATTGAAAAAGGAGGGGACGCACAGCTTGAAGATGAACTCCGGGCCTATAATCCCCTCCTTCCTCAGGGGAATGACTTGGTGGCCACCCTTATGCTGGAGATTTCAGATTCGGTTGAGCGTAAAGCGCTCCTCACCCAATGGGGCCATTTAGAAGAAACGGTTTTTCTGCAGGTGGGAGGTTTTTCTGTCCAAGCTCGCTCCGTAGACACGGAAAAACGGACGGATCCATCCGGGAAAACATCCTCTGTCCATTTCCTCCGCTTTTCGTTTGACGCTCAAGCCAAGCTTGCTTTTTTGAAGGGGAGCGAGCCCACCAGCCTGCACATCACCCATCCGGGCTATGCTCACCAGGCTCCGCTCCCCCAAGCAGTTCATGAAGCTTTGTGCGAAGATTTGATGCCATAAAAAAAGACCCCAAAGCGACCTTTGGGGTCTTTTCAAAATATCGAGAAAATTTATAGAAACTCTATTCCTTCAAAGAAGGATCTCCCACCCAGCCTATGAAGTGAGGATAGTACGTAAATCCTTCAGAACCTTTCCTTTCTCCGACACCCTCCACAATAGCCATCGCGTAAGGTCTATTCACACGAAGAGAAACAGGAGTGCTTTCTGGCATACAATCGAAACAATCCATGCTCGTAACAGCAGCAGCTTCAACACCTTTGGGGTTCACAATCACGCGGACTTTTTGCCACATGGACTCTATGAAGGCATCTCCCCAAAAAGTTCCCCCCATTTCAGGAAATTGTTTGCTGAAAATGCCACGTAAATTCTTGTAGTCAGAAGTGATATCTAATTCTGGGAACTCAATAGATTCCATACTTCCGGAATATAGTGTGTCCGTCACAACATCTTTCTCATATTTGGGTAAGCCGCTAGAAACACCTTCAAAATGCTTTGAGTCAAAGAGAGGTATATTTTCTGGTGATTCAGGCGTTTTTGCAGGCATATGAATGGCGTAATGCCAATCGCCAACCTTAAAAGGTATTAATGCAAGGATATCCCCATTAGCCAATTTTTTATACACAAGGCTTCCATATGCATCTATGAAATCGGTGTTTATCTTTGTCCCATCAGCTTTGGTGAAAACACCTTCTTTTGATTCAAAAGGACCAAACTTCCACCTATCTTTAAAATAAGCCGTTGTGAACAGTGCCATCCTTTTTTCTGAGATGCCGGATGACAGATCTAAAGACTTTATCATGCCTTTGGTTGCGACATTAACTTTTTCATTAACAACACCAAAGATTTCAGCATCTGTTTTTCCGCAACGAAGCATCTCCAGGTGTTCTACATAAGGAATGGGAGTACCGCGTTGTATACGATCAAGATCACCTGGCGTTAAAAGCGCGAAGGTGGTGGTTTCAACTTTTCCGTGCTCAAAAAAATTTCCGATGTCATCTGCGGATAGAAGCTTTTTCGCATCCATCTGGGATTTTAACGAATCCATGCCTGCAAAACGTGAGTCTGCCATAATTGCTAAGAGGCGCAAAGGTCCTGTTATTTCCATAACCGCACTGCTTAAAGACCAATTGGATTTTTGTGCTAAAATATCTCCCAGGGCTTGCTTCCCAACATCTGCCATGTTATCCAAAGAATCCAAAACGCTTTTAAGAGGAATGCTTTGAGGGATAGCTTTTGACAATGATCCGACATCAAAAGGCAACCCAGCATCAAGAAGGTTATTAACCAATTCAATTTCGTACGGGAACATTTTTAATAATAGACCCTCACCGTTTAGGCCCTTAAAACTAAAGTCTCTTGATTCAAATTGTTTCAATACCTCATCAGGCTTTTGGATGTTACTAGGTACTTCTGAAAGACCTGCTTTTTTCCAAATATCTTGAAAAATTGGAAGCCAATTCTGCTGAGTCTTTTCATCTTTAGACTTGAGGTAGGCTGCTAAACCTCCTAATTGAAGACGGAGAATATCATCAGGTTCCCTAAAAAAAAATTTAGGATGTTTTTTTATATCTTTGCGGGTTTCTGAATCAATGGTTTCTTCCCCTCCTTCTACAAATTTCAAGACAACGCCTCCGATATGCCTTTTATTCTTAGAATCAAAAGGGTCTGTAAAAATAAATTCCCATTTTTCTTTGCTGGGAATGGCCCAAGCTTCAAACTTCGGAACAAGGCAGCTTATACAAGCTGCCATAAGACAAAAATACAATCTTTTCATATTTCAAAGTATCCTTAAAAATTAATTTGAGTTTTAATAGAATTAACCAAAAATATACTAACATGAACATTATTTATTAAAATAAATTGTATTTCAAATAAATTTGAATATTAATATCTAGAAAAGATAATTTTATTCATAGACAGCTTCTAGTTTTATGCTATGAGCACTTTAAAGTGGCTTCGGCTCGCAGGGGTTCAATTTTTTTATCACAAGAGGTTGTTGGTAAAAGCTTGCTTTTTAAATCCCAATTTTGCTAGAATAAACCCTGCGTTAAGGGTGTTGGTTTTAAGGTGGAGGTTTTCATTCAGGTGCATTCATGCAGTTTTTTGCAGGTTGGCCTTTTGAAGGGCCTTGAAAATTTATAGGCAAGAAAAATTGGGTAGAGAAACGATTATCTGTGGGCACGTTTCACTTCAATCATTTTTCTCGCAAATTAGGCGCAGTGTCGAAATTTTAGCCAAGCATCGTTGAGAGGGGTTTGTTTTGTCGAAGTCCATTCCATTTGAGTTGCCTTTGGGAACGGTCTATCCGGTTCTGCCGTTGCGGGACGTGGTGGTCTTTCCCCATATGGTCGTCCCTTTGTTTGTGGGAAGGGATAAATCTATCCGTGCTATTCAATCTGTAGCTGGTGAGGGAAAGCCCATCTTGTTGGTCACCCAAAAGCGATCAAATTTGGATGACCCGACGACGAGTGACCTCTATTCTGTAGGGACGATCGGTCAGGTTTTGCAGATTTTGAAGATGCCTGATGGAACAGTTAAAGCCTTGATTGAAGGTAAGCAGC
>JBOFKH010000165.1:0-2305 GCA_051657225.1 Alphaproteobacteria bacterium | reverse complement strand
CCTTGCGCATGAACAATTTTATTGTTTGATTTTTTCATAAGTATTTTCTATCCATTGCTCAATTTCAGGAATTGTTTCTTTCCATAATGCCTGAATGGTTATTGAAAAATCTCGTGACTTTCCTCCTTGATAAGGAATCTTTACCGTAAATTCAACATGATACGCTACAGTATCTTCCAGAAATGTATCTTTAGGCGCTTTTACTATTCTTTCATGAACGAAAACTTCTACAGAATATTGTTCAAAATCTTTGTACCAAAAATAACATGGGGGTCGATTTGCATCAAGAATATATCCATTCTCAATCAAACTTTCTTCTGTAATATATGAATCAGACATTTTCCTTCCACAATTTCCTTACTTTTTCCCATTCACTACGATCGCAATCACCACCCAAGGGCTTAAACCTACTGCCCTCGGCTCTTGCTTTATCATCACGGGCGAAAGCTTCCTCCAGATCGCGTTTGGTTAGCATTTGCGTTCGCTCTGGTAGCGTTTGCCACTGCGCTACTGAAAATCTAGGCAAAGTTGGGCAAACTTAGGTAAGCCCGACTCACTAGAACATGGGGGAAGCGCACCAACCCCACTAGGGATTACAGGAGTGTCTTTCGACTTGTCCATTATCTTCCCCAATATTGCTATTGGCTGGATAATGGACTTGACCCCTACCCTGATTTTCATCGCAAAATAACTATGACGGCTTGCACCTTTTAGTTTTTTTGCTGCACGGCTCCATGAACTCCATAGGTGCCTATTCCCATCCACTGGTGAGATAAGGGCCTTAATTGGCAGAGGAAGCCGTTCCGAAAATCTAAAACATCGTCGTGCTAAGACTAATCCAGCGGCAGTCCCTGAATTGAGTCCGTACATCGACATAAACTTGGTAAGCCCAATCAGGCTTGAATATGCTGGATTTACTTCAATTACTTGAAGTTGAGCATAGTAAGCCTTTGATTGGATCAACTCACCAAACTTTGAATACGCAAACGAAGAAAGCATTTCTGCATAGCGTTTTCCTTGTTCCCGTAATCCTGCCTTTTTCTTGGCAAAATCTAATCTCTCAATCACAATCGGGCACTGTAGCGTTTTTGCCAATGTGATAATTTCTACAACAGCCTTTGACAATATATCTTGAGTCTGCTTCGATGATTTATCCTTTAAGTCGATCGCAATTTGACCATGTTTTTTAAGGTTCCCATGGCGATCGCAGTGTGCCCAGGCAATGGAATCAATATTAAGGTCTATGCCGATTGCACCATTAGCTTTAGAGGAAGTCCATGGCAAATCGGGACGTTCGACGGTGGTGTGAATGTACCAGCGTCCATCTTTTTTACAAAATCGATGGGTTAATGGTGCTGTGCTGCCCACCCTAGACGATCGCTTTTTGCCTTCAGAGATATAGGTTTTTGGTTCTAGGGCTGAATCAATCCAGCCTTGTCCATGCCGGAAAAAGACATCAGAGCAACCAATATGAGTGCCAAACGAAGGAATGAGACACTTAGGAACTGTGATGAATAAAGAGCCATCGGCACTCAATCGACAGAGCTGATTACCACCTTTATAGATTTTGGAACCCACCATCATGAAATTAGAAGACCGAGCCGATCGCCAATCTTCGCGCCATTCTTCATGAGTGGTATAGCCATTGGACTCTAAATGATGCTGAGCATTAAAGAGCTTTTTGGAGCCAAAGCAAAGAGATTTATTGTTTAGAGCACGATTCAGTTTGTGGCGCTTAATGCCTAAGCGTCGTTTCTTTTGATGAATAGTGAACTTGTCTTTTGATATATCTTCTTTGGCTTTGCGTTTCTTTTTAATGCCTTTTTCTAGAAGTTTGATCGATTTTTCGATTGAGGCAATGGAATCTTTGATGCCCTTTGCCTCAATCTCTCGTAGCTCAGCAACGCTTGCTTGTTTGCCTTTGAGGTTGTGCCAAACGTTTCTAGTGGTAGTTGAATCGACGCCGTGCTTAACTTGCAAAGATAGCTCAATAGCACCTATGACATCCCCTTTGGAGAGCATGGAATGCATATCATGCTCAATCCCTGCGTAAAGTTGACTCATCGCATCCAGGAATGAGTCAAGGCTTTCGGGTAGTAGTGTTGAGCAAGTCGGCATATCGTAATCTAAGCTTTTCTTGATTATACACAATTTTCTTCATCAATGTCACTCAATTTGCTTAGATTCTCCTTAAGGAACTGAACATTTTTGCGAGATCTAAGACTGTGAAGCTTTGCTGAGAAGACGGTTACGATTTCGAGAACATCATGAACAAGGCATTCTTCAGGCTCTCGATCTGGAGATT
>JBOFKH010000164.1:0-1193 GCA_051657225.1 Alphaproteobacteria bacterium | reverse complement strand
CAGAGCTTGCAAGCAATGCAGCGCTCTTCTCCGTTGGGATAGCGTCTTAAGGCGTGCTCTCCCCGAAAGCGAGACGACAAAGGCCCTTTTTCATAAGGATAGGCCAACGTCACCTTCCGCTTGAAAAAATACACCAAGGTCAGTTTCATGCCCTTAACGATTTCCCACAGCGCCCAATGACCCAGCCCAAGGCGTTTAGCCTCTTTTTTGTGTTGCTGCGGCTTCATGGCATGTTCCTTTTTCGATTAGATCCAAGCATTTTTTTTAAAGCCCTCTCTCTCACAAATCCATCATGAACACGACGGTGGCGGTGAGCACAACCCATCCCAGGGAAACCGGCAGAAAAATTTTCCATCCCAACCGCATCAATTGGTCATAGCGATAGCGCGGCAGGGTTGCCCTTACCCACAAAAAGAGGAAAAGAAAAAAAGAGATCTTGAGCGCCATCCAAACGAACCCAGGAACAGCTTCTAGAGCTGGCCAATCTCCCGGTGGCAACCATCCCCCTAAAAACAAGATAGACCCCAAAGCGCTCATCAGGATCATATTCGCATATTCCCCTAGGAAAAATAATCCAAAGGAGATGGAAGAATATTCGACGTTATACCCTGAAACAAGCTCTGCTTCAGCCTCTGGTAAATCAAAGGGTGCCCGGTTGGTTTCTGCCAGGGCAGACACAAAGAAAATGACAGCCATGGGGAAATGGGGAATGACAAACCACATATTCCTTTGGGCTAGGACAATGTTTTTCAGATTTAAGGAACCTGCACACAGCAACACACAGACAATGATCAACCCGATGGAAACTTCGTAAGACACCATTTGGGCCGCAGAGCGCAGGCCCCCCAAAAGCGCATATTTTGAGTTGCTGGCCCAGCCCGCCATAATAATGCCGTAAACCCCTAAAGACGACAGGGCAAAAAGATAAGAAATCCCCACATTAATATCGCTTAAAATAAAATTTTCGCTCCAGGGAATAACTGCCCAGGCGGAGATGCTTAAGGTGAAGGTAACCAAAGGTGCTAGCATAAAGACAGTTTTATCAGACGCCGTGGGAATGATGGTTTCTTTATGTAACATTTTGATCGCATCAGCAAAAGGCTGGAGCAATCCAAAGGGTCCTACCACGTTAGGGCCTTTGCGCAGCTGCATGGCGGCAATCACCTTACGCTCCGCATAGGTCAAATAAGCAA
>JBOFKH010000163.1:0-5884 GCA_051657225.1 Alphaproteobacteria bacterium | reverse complement strand
GCCCGACCTTTCTTCGAAGCCATTACCCCCTCAACGTTAGCTTAAAAACAAGAGGCTTGTTCCATGGATCCACTTCAAAAAAAGCTTTTATATAAGGCCACCCACCGAGGCCTTAAAGAAGCTGATGTATTGTTAGGGCGAGGCATCCAACCTTTCTTGGACGCTCCTCTTCCAGAAGAAGAGAAGCTTTTCTTAGAAGCGCTTCTAAACCTTCCAGACCCCACGCTGATGGACTGGCTTTTACGAGGTGGGATTTTGCCAGAGCCTTTTCGAGCCTCTCCCTTTTGTGACAGGTTTCGAAGTCATGCCTTGGGCAGCATTGTATGAGGCTTAAATCTATTTAATCTTTTATAGGAAAATTATTTGGATGAAAAAAAATTTTATACGGTGGCCCGCGGAGAATTTTCAAATATCTTGAAAAATAGTCTCGTTTCGTGTTAAAAGTGTTGGAGTTTTTGTATAAATCCCATCTCAACCAAAGAGAGTTTCATGTCTGAAAAACCCGCTGATGCGTCCTTTGTCAACGCAAAGGCGATTCGCCTTCTCACTAAGCTGTTGAACGAATCTGCTTTAACAGAGATCGAATATCAAGAGGGGGAAACCCGTATTCGGGTTGCGAAAAGCACGCACCAAGCTGTTTTTACCTCCCAAGCTTTGGGGGCAGAAGCCTTCTCCCAGGGTGTTGGCAGCACTGTCTCCGGTAGTTCTTCTGGTGTTGCCCTGGATTCTTCAGACGAGAAGGGGGAGGCGTTTGCAGGAACACCCGTAACATCTCCTATGGTGGGGACAGCTTATGTAGCTCCAGAACCAGGCGCCGCGCCTTATGTGCGTGTTGGGGATGTTGTGCAAGAGGGGCAGACCCTGCTTATCATTGAAGCGATGAAGGTGATGAACCCCATTCGGGCACCGCGTTCGGGAAAGATTTCAGCCATCTGTATCACGGACAACGCTCCGGTTGAATTTGGAGAAAACCTTCTCTATATAAACTAGATATCAAAAAAACTTGACTTTTTAGCAGATTTGTTGCACCTATACAATGGCGCGTGCGTTTATTTTCGAGGAAAGGGGCTTGGATGTTTCATAAAGTTCTCATTGCTAACCGAGGGGAAATTGCATTACGCATCCTCAGAGCGTGCAAAGAAATGGGCATTCAAACCGTTGCCGTGCATTCCGTCGCAGATGAAGATGCCATGCATGTTCGCTTAGCAGATGAAAGCGTGTGTATAGGCCCTTCTCCTTCTAAACAAAGTTACCTCAATATACCTGCCATTATTGCCGCAGCAGAAATCACGGGAGCTGATGCCATTCATCCAGGAGTGGGCTTTCTTTCAGAGAATGCAACGTTTGCCCAGATGGTTGAAGAGCATGGAATTGCTTTTATCGGTCCCTCTCCTGAGCACATCGCCACCATGGGAGATAAGATAAAAGCTAAAGAAACGGCCCAAAAATTGGGGCTTCCAACAGTTCCAGGTTCCCAAGGCGTCGTTGCATCTTCCCAAGAGGCCGAAAGCATTGCATCACAGATGGGATATCCTGTGCTGATCAAAGCTGTTTCCGGAGGCGGAGGGAAAGGCATGAAGGCTGCTTTTTCCGCTGAAGAGCTTCGGGAAGGCTTTAAGCTGGCTCAAAATGAGGCTGCTGCAAATTTTGGAGATGCCCAGGTTTATCTGGAAAAATATTTGAGAGCGCCTCGGCATATCGAAGTGCAGGTCCTAGCAGACCAACACGGAAATGTGGTGCATTTGGGTGAAAGAGACTGCTCCATTCAGCGCCGGCATCAAAAAGTGTGGGAAGAAGCTCCATCACCTGCCCTAACCCTCGAGATGCGGGAATCTTTGGGGGAATGCGTTCGCCATGCAATGAAGACGCTGGGGTACAGAGGGGTTGGGACCCTTGAATTTCTCCTAGAAGATGGGAAATTTTATTTCATTGAGATGAATACGCGCTTGCAGGTTGAGCACCCCATTACTGAAATGATTACGGGCATAGACTTGGTTCAAGAGCAAATTCGCGCTGCCGCAGGGTACCCTTTATCCTTTTCCCAAAAGGATGTTGCTTGGAAAGGCCACGCAATTGAGTGTCGCGTCAACGCAGAAGACCCTGACACTTTTTTACCCTCCCCTGGGAAAATTGAGGCTTATTTAGCTCCTGGTGGGTTTCACATTCGGGTAGATAGTGCCCTTTATGCAGGATATACGGTTCCACCCCATTATGACAGCCTTATCAGCAAATTGATTGTATATGGATCGGATCGAGAGGATTGTCTTCGCAGGCTGCGGCGGGCTCTTAACGAATACGTGATTACAGGGGTTAAAACGTTGCTTCCTCTTCATCGAAAGCTCGCAGGAAATGCTGAGATCCTCAAGGGAGACTACACCATTCATTGGCTCGAAAATTGGTTAGCCAAGCAAGAACTTCCTGACTCCAAAACAGCTTCCAAACCCCGCGAAGCTGCTTAAGTCCACATAAACCAAAGCGTGAGAATTTGTGATGGAAAAATTTATCCCTCCTTTGTCTTCCACTGAAACAAAAGAAATGGTTTCACAGGAACAGGACTCCCCTGCTGCTTCACCTTCTGAAAACACAACCACGACCTTAGCAGACCCAACTCGCTATGGAGATTGGGAGCGCAAGGGAAAATGCGTCGATTTTTAGACGTTTCAGTTACCGAAAATTAACTTTTTTAATTTAGTCTGTAAGACATTAAAAAAAGGCCGAGCCCGAAAGCTCGGCAAGTTTACAGGGAGGCTTCACGTCTAGGAGACGTAGGACTGATAAAAAAATTATCACCCCTTAAATGGGAATCACAAGGATTCCCGTTGGGCCTTGCGCCCAACACATCTATAGTTATACACGCTTTTTTAATAATTAGCCATTTCAATTTTTAAACCTTATCCATGCATTTTTTGCATAGGTTATTTTTTGCCAAAAATCATAGGGTTAGAAGCTGATAAGCATAGTGAATCTATCGTTTTGCACAGATATTTTTTGGGTCACTTTAAAAATTGCTCTAGAATTCCAACTAACTTTTCAGAAACTCTATTCATCTCATAGGTGTTTTCTACTTTTTGATAAGCTCTTTCAACAAAAAGAGCGGGTTTTCCTGGATGATCTATATAGCTTGCTAACTTATCTGCCAAATCTTGGGGCGAACCAGGCACCGCCAAAAGCGCATCAGTCTCATGACTTAAAATCTCTGCAGGCCCAAAACTGTGTGAAGCCACAATTGGCTTGCTGTAGGCCATGGCTTCAAGCAACGCAATCCCGAAAGCTTCTTCAAGGGAAGGTAGACAAAAGATATCAATGCTTTTGAAAAAAGCGTCTTTATCTTTGACCCAATCTGCAAATGTAACAACATCTTGCAAACCAAGGGCTGCAACTTGCTGCTTGAGGGATGGCTCAAGCTCTCCTGACCCTCCCAGCAATAAATCCACTTTATAACCCCGCTCCTTTAAAAGCCGGATGGCGCAGATGAGGTCTGCAAAGCCTTTTTCTGGAGAAAGCCTCCCATAACTACCGACAACGACAGGCTTTTGGGAATCAAGCTGAAAGGGAACAAAAGCTTTGGGAAGCTGAATCATATTGGGGACAGTGAAAACTTTATCCTCCCCATATCCTTGCTCCACCACATAGTGCCTGATGTGTTCGGCAACACAAATCAGATAATCTGGTTTTTTAAGTCGATGGTAAGCCCAACAATTATGGGCAATTCCCACAACCTTAGTTCTTGATGATTGAAAATTTGTAGCAAAGTGCATAGCCCTCCCGCCATGGGCAAGTATCAAATCTGGCTGATAACGCTTGACCAAACAACGCACATATAGCTTTGAGAAGGGACACCAGGGGGCCACATTGGGAAGATGCAACGCATCTTTTTGAAAAGCGTTGATGGCAGCCCGCCAACTGGAAACGTTGATGACCTCAACACCTCTCTGTCTTAAAGCTGTGCTATAATCCAGGAAGGCTTGCTGAATGCCGCCTAAATCACGGCTTAACATCATGTTTAAAACACGCATTTAAGTAAAATGAAGCCTATTGGTACTCGTAACACGAAACTGGCCAAAAGAAACGCCAGCGAATTATAAACATATACTAGATCCCATTTTTAACTGTCAATGATGCAGTTTTGGATCTACCAGGCCTCAGAAAAACAGAGAAGACAAGGAAGGGGGAGGAGCCCAAGGAAGGCTCCCTTCCCTTCAAATGGCTGCTCTTGAAAGTTTAATCGCCTTCCATTAAACGTTCATACATCCCCAAGTCTCCTTCAAAGCTTTGGATTGAGCCATTTTTTACAATCCAAAGGGAATCGGCCACATGTTGAAGCAAGTAGCGATCATGGGTCACCAGCACCACGGCGCCTTTATAACGATTCAACGTTGCGATAAGGGATTCTCGCATTTCTATATCTAAGTGGTTCGTAGGCTCATCCAAAATCAGCAAGGTTGGGCGATCTGCTGTTAAACAGGCGAAGAGCAGGCGCGCGCGCTCCCCTCCTGAGAGATCGCGCACTTTTTGCTCTGCTTTTTCCTTCGGAAACCCAAAGCGCCCTAAGTGGGCACGGATTTGGGTATCATTAGCGGTAGGTAGCCGATCATAGACATGATCATAGGCCCTTTGCTGAAGCTCCAAGGTCTCAAATTGGTCTTGGCGATAAAAGGCGATGTTGAGCTTAGGATGAAGGGTGCAAGTGCCTTTCTGGGCCTCAAGCTCACCTGCTAAAAACCGTGCAAAGGTTGTTTTACCATTACCATTGCTGCCCAGTAAGGCGATACGATCTTGGGGACCAATCGAAGCCGTCAAATTTTTAAGAACGGTCTTGTCACCATAGCCTAAAAAGATTTTTTCAAATGAGATCAGAGGAGGTGCCAAAGCCTCCACTTCTGGGAAATCAAACGCAATGGTGGGATCATTTTTTTCCACGGGAATGGGGTGCATTTTTTCCAAAGCCTTCATCCGGCTTTGGGCTTGTTTGGCCTTGCTGGCTTTAGCACGAAAGCGATTCACAAAGTCAATCATGTGCTCCCGCTGGGCATTCATTTTTTTATTAAAGGCAGCGATGTTGGCTTGCTGCATCTCATAAGTTTTAAGAAAGGTATCAAAATTACCCGCATAGCGCTCTATCTTGCCTTGCTTCAGATGGAGAATCCCATTAACAGTCGCGTTTAAGAAATCCCGCTCATGGGAGATCAACAAAAAACTTTTTGGATAACGTTTAAGAAATGTCTCCAACCAAGTTGACGTTTCTAAATCTAGATGGTTCGTAGGCTCATCCAAAAGCAACAGATCAGGTTCTTGAAACAGAACAGCCCCAAGGGCAGCCCGCATCCGAAACCCACCAGAGAAGGTGTGAAGGGGCTGTTGCTGGGCCTCATCTGAAAACCCAAGCCCTTTGAGGACAACGGCAGCCCGTGCCTCAGCCGTATAAGCATCTATGGCAATCAAGCGCTCATAGAGATCTCCCATCCGATTTGAGTCTGTACATGTTTCAAGCTCATGCAAGAGCTCCAGGCGTTCTGTATCTTGGGAAAGCAGGTAGGCCAAAGGGGACAACTCTCCCTCAGGCATTTCCTGCTTGACTGCTAGAATTTTCCAATGTTTTGCAAGCTCAATACGCCCTTGGTCTGGGGCAAGTTGTTGTTGAATCAATTTAAAAAGTGTAGATTTTCCAGATCCATTTCGACCTACAAGGCCCAAGTGCTGCCCATCGCTTAACTGAAAACTCACATTTTCAAGCAATTGCCTTTGGGGAATGGCATAAGAGACCTGTTGTAGTGAGAGCACTTATTTTGCATCCTTTTTAACTGCTAAACCCATTGGAGAGCAGCTTAACCCTTGGCATTCCGTTCGTCTACGCCAAAAAACATAACAAAGATATTTTATGTTT
>JBOFKH010000162.1:0-1334 GCA_051657225.1 Alphaproteobacteria bacterium | reverse complement strand
AACCAGTAAAACCACCCAAGCCCATTTTTCCTGAACTGAAAATCGTCGAAGCTTAATGTCACTTAAAACATCGTGATGCAGCTTTAGCCAACTTATATTCATCTGAATCTCCAGTATTCCATGCAGGTGATTGAAATATTCATACAAACTTTGATTGCATCATATTTTTAATTTTTTCTACATCAAAATCGTTTAAATTAAACCACTCTCCCTTTACCCTTTTTTCTTTAAATAACTTATGTAAATACGACTCATGAAAATACATGTCATCTACTAGCGTTTTTTCGACAAGAACCATGTCAACTCCTGTTTGCATCTCAATTGAACTTACTCTTGTAGATACATTTTTGGTTACTCCAATTTTATGCATTGAAGTACTTTTATTAAAAAGTAAATAAACAAATCCTTTAACCCTAATTCTCTTTTTTTCTGATGATGTCTGATCCTCTGTCATATATCGAAGCTTCACTGCCTCATGTGGAAATAGGGCGCACATTGTTTCCTTTAGCTCAGCTTGAATTTCTTCCTCTGATCTTTTTAGGTATAGCTGGCACTGTCTTATAATTTGATTGACTTTTTCCTTTGAAACCGGGAGTCCCCCTTCGTCTGCAATCGTTACAACCCCATCGCAATCAAGGATCTGATACATACCCATTTGAATTACCTAAAGGTTATTAATTTTCCAAAAAAACCAGACACGAAACCCACGCCAGAAATACGATCGCCCTCTTGAGCCTTAGCGCTCATCGACCGACCAAATGTGACGCATCCAAATCATACTGTCAAAAACGGTTGACGAATTGTGAAAAAAAGACGATCGCCCACAAGAGACGACCCAAGCCATGTCGAGCTATGCGCCCAACACTTTATATATTAATCTGATGCGCTATTGTCTGTCAAGCTTTCTTTGAGAGCTTTTTTCTTTGCTCTGTATTGTCTCCAATATTCAGCTCTAGACCCAGCCTTGGCATGGTATCGAGCGTTCGCTGCTTTGCCTTTGTCAGATGTTTTGTACTTTGACAAAGCTGATTTGCCTTTGTCAGTTTGGAAATATCTCTGTTGTGCCGCCTGGAGCGGCGTTAGTTCTTTAGTCATTCAACCCCTCCCCAGAGATGTTTGCCATTTGACAACTCTCTACAAAACTTGCGATCGCCAATATTGCCTCCCGCCTCTCCTCCGACTGCACAGCCGCGCTTTTGCCTTGGCGAACCGCAAGCACAAATCGCTCCCAGCACTGGTAATCTTCTTTTTTGATCACAAAAAACTCCATCAATGACATCTATGGCTTTAATGATATCAATGATGGAGTGGAAGCACAAGGTTTTTGGTGGATC
>JBOFKH010000161.1:0-1195 GCA_051657225.1 Alphaproteobacteria bacterium | reverse complement strand
TGATAGATTGTCAAGTTAAGCGCAACAGTTTTTGCAAAACCTCATAAGGAGTCTTGAAGCCTAGTCGCTTTCTTGGTCGATTATTAATCAAGTCGACAACATGCTGCAGCTGCTGTGGCGTAATATCGGCAAAAGATGTGCCTTTGGGATAAAATTGCCTTATCAATCCATTCGTATTTTCGTTGCTCCCTCGCTGCCAAGGGGAATAAGGGTCGCAGAAAAACACTTTCATATTAGTGCCCTTTGTGAGCTCTTTGTGATTGTAAAATTCACACCCATTATCAGTGGTAAAGCTTCTTTTTAGTCTTTTAGGTAGGGCTTCAAACGCTTTAATCGTTTCAATGTTAAAACAGTCATCTCTCCTGTTTTGCAGCCAAAAAGCTACCAGAAATCCAGACTTCCTCTCGACATGTGTGCCAATACAACCTGTTTTGCGCATACCAAGGACTGTATCGCTCTCCCAATGTCCAAATCTTGTGCGATTTTCCGCCCCAGCAGGGCGCTCATGTATAGAAACGGCATCTTGCACTTTTCCTCTCTTATCGCCATTTTTGGGCTTTTTGTTCTTGGATTTAAACCGCATTATTTTCCTGAGTTCTTTTGGCAAAACTCCGCTATCAATAGCCCTATAAATGGTGTTGTAAGAAATTGAAAACTTCTGATGTTCTAGCTCTGCTCGATTTGATATTTGCTCGGGAGTCCACCTCAGATTCATTCTGATAGTGACATATTCACGAATGATTTTATCTTCCAGCTTAGCCTTTGCACCACAGTGTTTCTTCCTTTTGTCGTGCAACTTTTGGGCATAATGAGCAATGTATTTGCCATTAGCATAGCTACTGCGCTGCACTTCTCGGCTTATTGTAGACGGCGAGCGATCTAGCTCTTTAGCAATAGCTCGAAAGCTAAAGCCTTTTTCTAGCATTACTCTTGTACTCTCTCTTTCTTCTATGGTAAGATGTGTGTAGTGGCTCATCTTGCTTCCTCCTTGTATTATGGTTGTTGTGGTAACTCCATTATACTCGATTTTGCAGATGAGTCATTATCTTTTTAGCTGTTGCACTTATATTGTAAATCTATCACTTCTGAATATGTTCTTTTGACAAAACCATTGTCAAAATATGCAGACTTGATTAATAGGCCAAACTTTTACCCTATCATGCGGAACTATATTGTGAATTTCAACCACGTTCAC
>JBOFKH010000160.1:0-2551 GCA_051657225.1 Alphaproteobacteria bacterium | reverse complement strand
CTCACCAATACCGATATGTTTGGTATTATACTTGTAGTGTTAAAACCACGCAAAGACAAACGTCAGATTGATCCAAAGGTTGTGGTGCGTACTTCACCTGTAACAGATCAAGAAAAACAGGTGTGGTTAAGGGATGCTCAATTGATGACCCCCTTCATGGATCATGTTCGTACGCTTTCTTCTCCTGAACTCGTTCCTGGTAAGACATATCCCCATGCGAATCAATATGGGGATTGCCGTTATGCGGATGCTTGCTTGCGGTATGGTTTGAACAAGGGAATGATGGGGTTGGATTATATTCAAATACAAAAGGAGGTGCCACATGCTGTTAAGTGAGGCGATTTTGTTGGGGAGTCTCAACACGAAGCAAGGGTTTCTTCCTCCAAATGCGGGGAGCAAGAAAGGGTATGCATGTGCATTAGAGGCAGCGGTTATGGCTTTGGGGCTTTGTAAGACTAAAGCATGGGATATAGTGGACATTTGGCCATGGGTAGCAAATGTGGAGAAAGATTCTTTGGGGCGTACATTTGTTACCCAAATATGGGTATTAAATGACAAAAAAAGACTGAGTCGCCCACAAATTGCCCAATGGGTTGCAGAGAAAGAAAAGGAATTGGGCATCACTGATACCATGGTCCCTATGGTGATTGAACAGAAGAAAGAAGGTGAGTATGCCTTATCACGATAAAAAGAGGGGGGAACCCAATGATGGGGCCAAGAGACTTCAGATTATTGGGCCACCACTTGGCCTAAAAACAACTGTTGCTTCGTGGTTACAACGTGAAGGGAAAACGACTGTTTTGGGGATTCCGGGGGAAAAGCATACAGGAATTCTTGATGAAAGCGAAAATCTCCGTGTCGTGATTCCAGATCGATTAAATATTACAGATACAAAAACCGATTACTCAGGATTATGGACCGAACTAAGAAAAGTGACCCAAGATCACGTTGGAAGCAAAGAAGTAAAACCGAGTGAACCCATTGTGCAACATATGGTATTTGACGGTGCTCATAAAGCCTATACCTTAGCAAGGAATGCGGGAATCCAAAAACATACAAGTGGTGGAAAATTGGATGGGTACAAATCTTGGGAATTTACTAATGATGAGTTTTTGGCGTGGTTTCAACAGGGCTACTACAGCCCCCACATTGAATGGGTAATTTGGCTGGCATGGAGTGCGAAGGAATCGGTGGGGGAAGAGGGGTCAAAACTTAAAACAATCATGCCGGATTATATGGGCAAAATGCAGCAAACCATCGTAGGGGAAACCAATATCATTTTGCAAAAAGTGGAAGGAGGGAAACCAATATGGCAACTACGCCAGACTGAGGATGCCATGGGTATTGGGATTCGCACAGCACCAGAAAAAGCTGAAAAGCTCCCTGTTCGTATTCCTGCGAATTGGGGGGAGTTGAAGAAAATCTTATTGGGATAGGGAGACCGTTATGGATACAAAGCTTCATGAGATAAATGGGAAAAAATTTATTATCAATCAGGATCCTTCTATGACTCATGTAGAGGAATATCGAGTAGGGGATCAGGTAATGGTACTAAAAAAGCATTATGGGGACGACTATAAAACGTATCCGGGGGTTATCGTTGGATTTCATGAATTTAAGGAGCTCCCGACCATTCAGGTAGCTTATTTGAATGTTGATTACAGTTCAGCAAAAATAGAATTTCTTGGGTTTAACGAAAAAACCAAGGATGCGGAATTTTGTCGATATACGGGAGATGATCTTCCTTTTGGAAAAGCGAGGGTGCTAGATCTTTTGGGTGGTGAGATTGAGAAGAAGGAACAGGAATTACGTGATGCAAGACATAAACAACAATATTTTTTAGAATGTTTTGGGCGCTTCTTTACTTCAACAAATAAGGAGGTTGTATAATGGATCTCATGGAAGAAGTTGGACGGATTTCAGTCGAAGCGATTGCGGAACAGGATAAAGCCGAAGCAGAAGGTAAAGTTGTTGCAGCCGGGAAGTACGAGGGAATGATTGTGTCATGGAATGAAGTGGATAATGACAAGAAAAGTGATTCAGATCCATTTAGGGGTATTCCGGTGTTTCGGGTAGGGGTACGTTGCTATGATTACCCCGAGGTTGGTAAGAGTAAAGTTGCATGGGTTAAGATTAGTGGAATTAAGGTGTTGGGGGAGAATGGAAGGCCTAAAGCCCCTTATACTGCTGGTGTGGCCCTTACGAAAGCCATGCAGATGGGTGGTCAATTGATTACGGATGTGCTTGAACAGGCGAAGGTGACACGGGCTGTCTATGATATTGCAACATGGGATAAGGAGAACCCTGAAAAGCCAGAAGAGAAAATTCCAGGGGGGAATTGGTTGAGGGGTGTACGGGCATTGTAATGAATGCAAAACCTTCCACATGTACGGGTTGCCCATTATTCAAAACGGGGCACGGGTTTGTATCAGATGAGGTACGCCCAGAAGCCCAGGTAGCAATCCTTGCCTTCTCACCTTCCAAAGATGATGTACGGGGGAATCATCTCGTGGGATATGCGGGCCCAAAGCAACCCATCTATGAGACCATA
>JBOFKH010000159.1:0-10297 GCA_051657225.1 Alphaproteobacteria bacterium | reverse complement strand
GGGAAGAAAGGAGGCTTAAGGCCATGCGTGTCCCAACCCCTTGCACTGTTCCTAGCAAACGAAACCATTCTTGCTCTTGGGGATCTGCAAACCCGTATAACTGAAGGGATTCAGGTCGCACATGGGTCTCAATCCAAAGGGAAACGGGGCCTTCTTGTTGCTGAAGAAATGCAAGGGTGAGGGCCGAGGTGAAGACTTGATAACCCACGCCTTGAACATCCAAAACAACGCTTGTCTCAAAAAAATAACGAGGAACCCCCGTTAAATGGGCAATCATGTTGCACACTCCCCAATAGGCTATGCGATAAGGTTGGGACCATTCTTAACGATCTTCAGAAAAAATACAACCCATGCCCTGGATAGCAAGAAATAAGACGCACCTATAACAGAGCAGCCTCATCAAGATTTTTGAATCAACAGGTGAGGGGGAGCAGCACAAAAAAACAAACAAACACATACATACGAAAAAAGGACGGCTATAAAACCGTCCTTTTTCCAAAACCAAAACCAAATCTAAAATATGATTCTTAAAAAACAAAGCTACTTACGTGCATGTTTAAGCACTCTGCTCCCCTGTTATTTTCAAAAATCCTGCATTTTAGATTTGAGCAGGCGAAAGACTCGAAAAAAAACTATTTCTTTTCTTTGCCTTCTTCTTCAGTAGCACCCTCAACAACTGGGAGCTCTTCAGTTTGACCTTCAGCTTTTTTCTCTTGGGTTGTTGCGAAAGAAGCCGCAGAAACCAAAGCAAACAACGCGAACAATGCACTAAACAAAACTTTTTTCATTGATATTTTCTCCATTAAAAAAACCCCGTCTCTCGGGACACCCACTTTATGTCTGAATTTTTTATATTTTGCAAGGGGGATTATCATTTTTTTCAATCTGTTGGAATGCAATTCCACCCCATTCTTTTAAAGAAGATTTTCCACACAACGTTTTGAAAAGACATTAAATATTTTTAAACGGCTTATGTTGTCAAATGGAAGTTGAAAATCTGATGATTTTTCTTGGCAAAAGCCCCTTCAAACAGGCAAACAAGGTATGAAACAATGAATCCAAAATTGCTCCCCTCCGTCCACTCGCTTTCTTTTTTGCTGGCCAACACCTATGCCTTACTTCTGAAGACGCAAAACTATCATTGGAATGTGGAGGGGAGAGATTTTTTCCCTCTTCATAAATTATTTGAAGAACAGTATAGAGAGCTTTTTGAGGCCGTAGATGAAATTGCTGAACAGATTCGGATATTGGGACACCCCGTGGTTGCCTCGTTCCAAACCTTCAGCAGTTTGAGTGTTATCCGCGAGGCGGACCTCTCCCATAAAATAGATGCACTGCTGTCGAGCTTATTGGAAGATCACGAAAAAATGATAACTGAAATTAAAAAAAGCTTGAAGGACGAGAAAATCTTGGAAGACGCAGGGACCCAAGATCTTTTAGTTAGCCGCCTAAGGGCCCATGAAAAAATGGCTTGGGTGCTTCGAAGCAGCTCCCGCCATTTTGAAGACTGATCCTTCA
Source organism: Alphaproteobacteria bacterium (assembly GCA_051657225.1). Lineage (GTDB taxonomy): Bacteria > Pseudomonadota > Alphaproteobacteria > Holosporales > JBOFFI01 > JBOFFI01. The sequence continues at coordinate 8,779 of JBOFKH010000159.1, read as the reverse complement.
AGCCATCAAATTATAAAATAAAACATGTTTTTTCTTGATCTTTTTTGGAGATGTTTTAGTCTGTTGCAAAGTAGAAGAGCTAGTTAGTAGGGAACCTATGCGGGGTTTGGAACTGAACAAAATGATGGCGGCCGTGTTGCTTGCCCTTATCCTTGGGAAAATCGCAGATTTGCTCGGAAGATCCCTTATAAGCCCCAGTTTTCTTGAAAAAAATGCCTATCAGGTGGAAGGCGTCTCCTCTGTTGCCAGCAAGCCTGGGGAAAGCGAAAAAGGGCCTGAACCCATAGAGCCTCTTTTGGCGAAAGCAGATATCGAAAAAGGAAAGCTTGTTGCAAAAAAATGTTTGCAATGCCACACCTTTGAAAAAGGAGGCCCGAATCGGGTTGGGCCTAATTTATGGGGCATTGTGGGGGCAAAGCATGGACATATAGAAGCTTTTAGCTATTCTGCGGTTCTCAAAGGAAAAGAAGGCGTTTGGGATTATAAGGCCTTAAACCTATTTTTACATAAGCCAAGGGCCTATGTACCAGGCACCAAAATGGCTTTCGCTGGGCTTGAAAAGCTTCAAGATCGCGCTGATCTAATAGCTTACTTGCGAACCCTCAGCGATCAACCTGCACCGCTACCTCCTTCAAAACCCTAACTTTAGAAATAGTGTGTGATGATGCCTATCCAAAAAAAGAAAATAGCGCCCACGGCTTCTAGAAAGGCAACCGCTTTCATGCCACCTTTGTTCGATCGTCTCGTAAAGGAAGACCTAGGGCTTTTAGATGAAGAAGGGCTGCGTCGTTCAATCCAAAAAGAAATTGGGCTGATGCTTGCTGCACGCAGCAACCTGCGCCCCCTTCAGCTAGAGTTGTCCCATGAAGACGCAGCGCCCTTGTTTGCCGTCTACCCAGAAGGAGATCTTGATAGAGAGGTACTGGAAGAGGGGGCATTTTGGGACCCTCAAAATCAGGCTTTGTGGAACCAAATGGAACTCTATTTTGAAAAATGTGTCCAAGCTTTTGAGCCACGCTTGAAAGAACCCCAGGTTCAAATTGAACGCTTTGATATTTCAACCCAAACCCTCTTCCTTTCTATCAAAGGTCGCCTTTTGATGGGGGAGCATGCAGAAATTATCTCATTCCCCCTGGCTTTAAATGCTTCAGATCGTTTCGCTGTTTAAATCGGGTGGCGAACCCTTTCGTCAGAGCAGTTCAGAGGCTATTTTTTCTCTGAATCTTCTAAGGGGCGTGCTTCATCCACAAGTAAAATAGGAATCCCTTCCCGAACAGGATAGGCCAAACCAGCCCGTTGGCTGATCAGCTCTTGGAGAGAGGGAACATAGGTCAAAGGCCCTTTTGTAAGGGGACAAATCAACAGCTCAAGAAGCCTGGGGTTTAACCCCGGAGAGTCACTTGCCATACCTTGGCTTTTTGGGGGGATGCCGCTCTTTTTTTCCTGCATCTAAAAAATTCTAACTCCTAGCTTTGGTCTCCAACGCTTTTTGCGCGTAAATTTTAATGGGCGCGCTCTTGTGTTCTACCGTATCCTGATTCACAAGAATCTCATCAACGCCTTCAAGGGAAGGCAACTCATACATAGAGTCGAGTAAAATCGTCTCTAAGATAGAGCGCAACCCTCGAGCCCCTGTCTTGCGAGAAATCGCTTTCTTAGAAATAGCCTGCAACGAGTCTTCCTTAAAGGTAAGCCTCACGTTTTCCATTTCAAACAAGCGCGCATACTGTTTGGTCAGCGCATTTTTAGGCTCGGTTAAAATTTGAATCAAAGCTGCTTCATCTAAATCATCCAAGGTGGCAACCACTGGCAAACGACCTATGAATTCTGGGATTAGCCCAAATTTTAACAGATCATCAGGGTCCACATTTTTCAAAATTTCTCCTGTCTGCCTTCTTTCTATGGTTTGGATATCAGCACCAAACCCCATAGATTTTCCTCTTCCCCGGGCAGAAATGATCTTTTCAAGACCTGAAAAAGCCCCCCCACAAATGAAAAGGATATTGGTGGTATCAACCTGTAAAAATTCTTGTTGGGGATGCTTGCGGCCTCCCTGGGGCGGCACAGAGGCAACCGTCCCTTCCATAATTTTTAAAAGCGCTTGTTGAACACCCTCTCCCGAGACATCCCGGGTGATAGAAGGATTATCTGATTTGCGAGAGATCTTATCAACCTCATCGATGTAGACGATGCCTCTTTGGGCACGCTCTACATTATAATCTGCCGCTTGGAGAAGCTTTAGAATAATGTTTTCAACATCCTCACCCACATAACCCGCTTCGGTCAGCGTGGTTGCGTCTGCCATGGTAAACGGCACATCCAAAATACGCGCAAGGGTTTGAGCCAGCAACGTTTTGCCACAGCCCGTTGGGCCAATAAGCAAAATATTCGATTTAGAAAGCTCGACATCGTGATGGCGTCGATTATCGTATTGAATCCGCTTATAATGGTTATGAACAGCAACCGAAAGAACGCGCTTTGCATGTTCTTGCCCAATCACGTAATCATCCAAAACACCCTTGATCTCCATGGGAGTTGGAACGCGCTGGTTGCCTTTTTCTAAATTTACTTTAGATTCTTCATGGATAATATCTGTGCAAAGCTCAATACACTCATCGCAAATAAAAACCGTAGGGCCCGCGATTAGTTTTCTAACTTCATGTTGGCTCTTTCCACAGAAAGAGCAATAGAGCGTATTTTTAGACTCACCATTATTCTGCCTCGTCATGCCTGCTCCTTCTTCCTAACCGACTTCTCGTACATACGTTAACACGCAAAATCTCTTTCTTTCCTTAAAGCAAATCCACAGATGAGATTTTGCTTTCTGAGAAGACTACTTTACTCCTTCAGCTTGCACGAAGGAAACAAACAAAAGGTTAAAAAACAAATTTGTACCCAGAAAAGTTTCTGGATTAAGCCTTTGTTGTCTTTTCAGTTTTTTTGGAAACTGCCTTAGGGCCATTCGATGATACAACGCTGTCAATCAAGCCAAACGCCATCGCAGCCTCTGGAGAAAGAAAGTTATCTCGCTCCATAGCCTTCTCAATTTCATCCAAGGGCTTGCCCGTACGCTCTTTGTAAATCTGATTGAGACGCCCCTTAATGGATAGAATTTCTCTAGCATGGATCTCAATATCCGTTGCTTGCCCTTGAAACCCACCCAACGGCTGATGGATCATAATCCTGGCATTTGGCAACGCAACCCGCTTTCCTTTAGCACCAGCGCATAAAAGCAAAGATCCTGCAGAGGCAGCTTGCCCCATACAAAGGGTTGCAACATCGGGCTTAACATACTGCATCGTATCAAAAATGGCTAGCGCAGCTGTCACAACGCCCCCGGGAGAGTTGATATAAAGAGAGATGTCTTTTTCCGGGTCTTCCGCTTCCAAAAAAAGCAATTGGGCACAGATAAGGCTGGCCAAATCATCATGAATAGGACCACTTAAAAAAATAATCCGCTCTTTTAACAAGCGAGAATAGATATCGAAAGAACGTTCCCCCCGAGCGGTCTGCTCAACGACAATCGGAACAAGCGTGCTGCGCACATCAGAATACTTATCTATCAAGATCAACTCCCTTTCCTTTTTCTAAGGCTATTGCAAAAAAATGCTTTCTTCTAACGTTTCTTCCAATTGTTTCAACGTGGTTTTCTCGTTTTTATGAGGCACCTGGGCCGAAATGAAATCGACAATCTTTTGCTCAAAAACTGGCATCTGCAACGGCAAAAACGCTTGAGGATTTTGTCTGTAAAACTTAAATACCTCTTGCTCACGACCTGGGTGGCGAGAAACCTCCGCTTTCATAATCTCAAGAAGCTCTTCTTCTGTAAGCTTAATATTATGAGCATCCGCAATCTTTCCGAAAAGAAGCCCCAAACGCACGCGGCGCTCTGCAACCCTTTGATAAAGGCTGTAAAGCTCCGCTTCTTTCTTCTCAAACTGTTCTTCAAAAATCTTTTCCCGTTCTGCCAATACTTCAGCAGGCAAGCTGTTTTCATTAGCAACGCACTGGCTGTGATCATGATCATCACCATGATGATGATCATGATCGAGCTGCTCTGGCAGAGGCTCCAAACCAATCTCTTGCAAGGTATTGCGCCAGATAGATTTAAATTCAGCCGCAACCATTTCCTCAGGAAGATCAACCGTATACCGCTCAGACAAATAATCCAAAATTTGACGTTTAAGGCACAGCTTAGAAACCATATCTCCATATTGCTTCAGCTGCTCTGTCTCCCGCGCCTTGAGGGCTTCTAAATTTTCAAGCTTCAGGTGCTTTGCTAACTCTTCTCCCACTTCAAAAGGAATGGTCTCTCGCACTTCATTAACAGAAATTTGCACATGGACAGATTGCCCTGCCAACCGCGAATCTGGGAAATTTGGTGGGAAATTTATTTTATCGCTCACTACTTTTCCAGGCACTGCGCCCAAAACCAGCTCTTCTAAATCACCGAGTTCGCCTTTTTCACTGATGTAAAAAAACGTATTTTGAAGGACAGCAGGCTCCCCACCAGGCTTATTTCGAAGCTCCATATCCACGAAAAGCGTGTCACCCCTTTGGGCAGGACGAGGCTTCTCAAGGGGTCTTGAGTTACGTTGTGAAGCAGCGAGCGATTTCAAGTGCTCCTCCATCGCTTCTTCAGAAATCTCAACATCATAAAAGACTAAAGAAAGGTCTGGCCATTTAATCTCTGGAAGTTCAGGAAACACCTCGAAAGAAATCTTAAATTCAAGGTCTTTTCCCTCTTCAGGAATAGATTCAAGGCTATATTTAGGTTTTGAGGCGGATCTTAAAGCTTTTTCTTTAAAAAAAGCATCAGAGGCTTCATTAACGGCTTCTTCAATGGCATGGCTCCATGCATCTTTGAAAAAAACCTTTTGCAATTGGGAAAAAGGCACTTTACCAGGGCGAAAACCCGGAACTTTATAGTCTTTTCCTTTCAACTGGATAAACGCCACCGTTTTTTTGTCCACAGTCGAGAAGGGGACTGAAATCTTGTAGGCCCTTTTTAGCTTTTCGTTTAAAAGCTCCTGAATCTGCATATCAAACACACCTAAATTTGATGTTATCATCTCTACGTTTTTTAACTATCAACAACTCCCCAAAAGAAGTATGTCCCGCATCAAACGCCACACACTCTGGTACGGGTGGAGGGACTTGAACCCCCACGGCTTGCGCCACCAGAACCTAAATCTGGCGTGTCTACCAGTTCCACCACACCCGCAACCTCCGCATCATATCCTTTTTTTTCTCAGCTTTCTACGTCTAGCATTGAAAAAATAATTTTTTTTTAGTGTCCTCAAAAAGCTTCTGCCAGAAAAGAACTTTTCACATCATCATCACCCTGAAAAGTTAAGAAATAAGCTCTGCCGGAATTTCTTTTTTTCTCGACCAAGCCGTGAAAAAAATGGAAAGCTCATAGAGACCATAGAGAGGAACCGCCAAACTAATGGGGCTCAACAGGTCAGGCGGTGTAATGAGGGCTGCAAAAACCACAATACCTAAAAACGCATATTTTCTGTTTTTCCTCAAAGAATCTAAGCTGACAAGGCCACTCTTTGCAAGCAATGTCAGCAAGATAGGCAACTGGAACGAAATACCAAAGGCCATCACAAGCTTCATCATCAATGAAAGATACTCACTCACCCGGGTTTCCAGCTGAATCGCTAGTTGTCCAGAAACCGCCGGCGCTTCAAAACTCAAGAAAAATTTCCACGCCAGCGGGCAAACCCCGTAATAAGCCATGCAAGCTCCTAGCAAAAAAAGGAACGGCGTTGCCAGCACAAACGTTAGGAATACCTTTTTTTCATGGGTATAAAGCCCCGGTGCAATAAAACGCCAAATTTGAGCTGCAATGAGGGGGAAAATGAGGAAAAACGACGTGTATAACGAGAGCTTTAGATAGGTTGTAAAAGCCTCTGTCAACCCTGTAAAAATAAGACGCCTCCCAACTTCTCCCTGGAAAAGATCTGCCAGCGGCTTCACACAAAACAGAAAAATTTTATCTGAAAAAAAATAGCATCCCGCAAACGCAAACCCCCATGCCAAGAAGCACACCAGAAGACGTTGCCTTAACTCTATCAGATGATCTAAGAGCGTCATCATAGGAATAGCATCTATTTTTTCCACCTAAATGCCCCAGCGGGAAGCGGTTTATTAATTTTAATATTTTTTAACGTTACTTGGGTTTGAACCCCCTGCAGATCTGTTACCACCCAACGCTTCAACTGAATAGGGTTTTCGTCAAAAACCAGGGTAAGGCTGCCCGCATCTGGGTTTTCAGTTTGATAAACCGTAATGGCCGTCCACGTTTTTTCATGCCTCACCTGCTGCACGGTAATTCCCTGCTTAAAAGAGATATGGGATTTTAGGAGAAAAGCCACCGGTGTTGAGGCGATGGGAGAACCGTTTGCCTCTTCCGCCCCTGCCTCTCGGTACATCAGGTGTTTTCCATCTGCAAGCACTTCAACCCCTTTGGGTGGATTGTAAGAAAGCTTAAGCCGCCCAAAAGGCTCCCGCGCACCTGCCAAAGGCCTTGCCACGTAAAGGACCCCGGATGCCGTCTCTCCATAGCTGGTTGCTTCATCAAACGCCGCTTCAAGAGTTCGCATGTTGTTCAAGCCAACCTCATAACGCGTCAAATCTTGAGCCGCTGCAATAACCGCCCCTCCTTGAAAGAGTACATAAACAGCCAAAATCAACCTTAAGCAAGCGTGCATTTTTCTATCCTTTTTGGGTTTATACATTACAAAATTTCTCGCTTCCCAACATGGTTAGGAGGCGACACAACGCCCTCGCTTTCCATTTGGTCCATGATGCGAGCCGCTCTGTTATAGCCAATTTGGAAATGCCGCTGGATATAGCTCGTCGAAGCTTTGCCGTCGCGCCGCACCAATGCAACGGCTTGCTCATAAAAAGCATCTAAGCCTTCAGCAGCAGCCTGACCAGCCCCTTCTTCACCTTCTTCAGGATCTAGGGTGATGTCTTCAATATAATCAGGCGCTCGCTGGCTTTTCAAAAAGCTCACAACCTGCTCCACATCTGCATCGCTTACAAAAGGCCCATGCACTCGGGTGATACGACCTCCAGAGGCCATATAAAGCATGTCCCCCTGTCCCAAAAGCTGTTCAGCGCCCTGTTCGCTCAAAATCGTGCGGCTGTCAATCTTTGACGTCACCTGAAAGCTGATACGAGTTGGGAAGTTGGCCTTGATGGTTCCCGTAATAACATCCACCGAGGGCCGCTGGGTTGCCATGATCAGGTGAATCCCCGCAGCACGCGCCATTTGAGCCAGCCTTTGAACCGCCGCTTCAATCTCTTTTCCTGCAACCAACATTAAATCAGCCATTTCATCCACCACCACCACAATAAACGGAAGCGGATCCGTATGAAGCGCTTGGGTTTCGAATTGAGGCTCCCCCGTTTCAGGTTCAAAGCCCACTTGCACTTTTCGACTGAGAGATTCCCCTTTAGCCTGGGCTTCCCGGAGGCGCTGGTTATAGTTTTCAATGTTACGCACGCTCAATTGAGCCATTGCACGGTAACGATTCTCCATCTCCCGAACCACCCATTTCAAGGCAACAATCGCTTTTTTAGGATCTGTCACAACGGGAGCAAGCAAATGCGGAATGCCGTCATAGACCGAAAGCTCCAACATCTTTGGGTCAATCATGATAAATTTGCATTGCTCAGGAGACAGACGAAAAATGAGGGAGAGAATCATCGCATTGATACCCACCGATTTTCCAGAGCCTGTCGTACCCGCCACCAGCAAATGAGGCATGCGAGCCAGGTCTGCGATCACGGGGATTCCCCCAATGTTTTTTCCCAAAACCAAAGGCAAATGTTGAGAGGCTTCTTGGTAGGCAGGTGAGGCTAAGAGCTCCCGCAAATAGACTGTTTCTCTCAATTTATTGGGGAGCTCAATCCCGATGATGTTGCGTCCTGCAACCACAGCAACCCGGGCAGAAAGCGCACTCATGGAACGGGCGATATCATCTGCTAAGCTGATAACCCGGGAAGATTTAAGGCCTGCCGCTGGTTGAAGCTCATAAAGGGTCACAACAGGCCCCGGGTTCGCTTGAATGATCTCACCCCGAATACCAAAATCGTCCAAAACTCCCGCTAATTCTTTTGCGCTTTCCTGAAGCGCCGCCCTTGAAACGGTTGGATGGTCTAAAACCTTTGTCTGAGGCAGCAACCCTAAAGGAGGCAACTGATAGGCCTGTCCCTCAGGCAGAGGCGGCCTTAAAGCGTCTATTTTTTTAGAAGGCCCAACGTCACCCTTCTTTTTTCCCCATGTAAGAAAAGATTTTTTCTGGGGCCCGTTCTCGTAGTCTTTCAAAAATGCTTCAGGGGCCGGAAGCTCAAGCCCTTCTGCGGGAATTTCTGGAACAGGACCTGGACCTGATCCAAATAAAACAGGTTGAAAAGGGGCTGCCATTTCACGTTGCCCTGAAAACCCAACAGATTGGGTTTCATAGGCCAAAGGCCTGGCTTCACTTCCATAACCGCGTTCCAGGGCCATCCCTTCAGACCGTCTGAAAAAATCTAAAAACAAAGACAAAACGTTGCCTATCACACGATATCCTAAGTTCAAGTGACGGAGTGTTCCACCAAAGCTTAAAAACAAGCTATAAATTCCCAGCACACCGAGAAGAAAGGAAAAAGCACCTAAAAATGGCGTGAAAAAAGGCAAAATCTGCCCCAATCCTTGTTGAAGCAAAGCGCCTAGTGCTCCCCCATAGGGCATCGTAAACCCAAGCTGATCTAGAACAGG
>JBOFKH010000158.1:0-1887 GCA_051657225.1 Alphaproteobacteria bacterium | reverse complement strand
GATCTAGCATCCCCAATTCCATGGCAAGGTCGTCCATATTAAGGGGGATCTGAACATTTCCCTGGGGCCAATAGTGGGCCTGAATGGCTTGGGCAACTTCAGGCTTCACTCCCTGCTCCAGGGCATAATGCATCCCCATAATGCCTTGCAGCTCAGGAAATTCACCGACCATTTGGGTGGTGAGGTCTGCTTTGCAAAGGGAAGCTGCTTGTTCCAGCTCTTCACTTCCCGGGGCCAATAGGGTTGCAAGCTTTTCCAAGCGAAGGGTCTTATCATAAAGCGTCCCAAGGCCCGCAAAAAACTGCCGGGTGCTTAAGCGCTGCTGGTACGCAGCAAGCGGATTTTTTAAATCTTGGGTCCAGAAAAATTGGGCATCCGAAAGGCGGGCTTCTAAAACCCGCTCGTTACCTGAGATAATTTTGAGATTTCCGTCTTTGGCTTGGGTATTCGCAACAATGCCAAAAAAAGGCGCTAGCCGACCCGTGCTCGGATTCTTAAATGCGAAATAACGTTGGTGGGCTCGCATGGGGGTGATCAGCACTTCCGGTGGAAGCACCATGAATCCTTCACGGATTGCTCCCTTCAACACCACAGGCCATTCCACAAGGCCCGTCACTTCATCCAGCAAACCTCCTGGTTCAAGATCTTCTGAAAGTAAGGTAAGGCCCAACTCTTCCACCAACCGTTCCAGCCCCTGTAAGATGCGTTGGCGTCGCTCAGCTGCATCCAATACCACGCAAGCCTTCTCTAAGCCGTCGGCATAGCTTTTAAAATCCGTCACGGTAAAAGGCTCTGGGCTCAAAAAACGGTGACCATAGGTTTGGTTGTTGGTTTGGAGCGCTTCTCCTTCAGGGTCAAAGGTCCACGCCACAGGCTTTTGGTTAAACACACACAACAGGTTACGGATAGGGCGGACCCAGCTTCGTTGAGACACCCCCCAGCGCATCGATTTTGGCCACGCGAACGTTTCAAGCATCTCCTCGCAGATATCTGGAATAAGCTCCAGCGTGGGTTTGCCTGCTAGCGTGAGGGAAGCAACCCAGCAAGCTTGTTTCCCGAAGGTTTCTTGGGTGCAGTCTTCAGGGCGCTTCTCAACAGAGCGAAAAAAACCTTCAATTGCTTCAGGAGGAGCGTCCACCCGAGGGCCTTTTCGAATCTCTTGTCGCGTGGGTTGCTGGTGAGGAAGCCCTTGAATACGCAATGTTAAGCGCCGGGGTGTTACAAAAGTTTCAACCTTTTCAAAAGTAAGCTCTTTTTCTTGGAGCTTTCTCTCCGCTAAAAGCCTCCATCGAAGCGCTGCACTCTCTTGCATCCTGGCTGGAATTTCTTCGCAAAAAATTTCAAAAAGTAACTCAGCCACGGAGAGATTTCCCTTCCATCCACGTTTCGAAACATCCTTTCGCCAAGTGACGAACCCGGGCGATAAACTGGGCGCGTTGGGCAACGCTTAAAAGCCCCCGGGCATCGAGCAGGTTGAAAAAATGGCTTGCGTGAATGCATTGGTCATAGGCCGGAAGGGGGAGCTTTTTTGCTACCAGAGCTAAGCATTCTTTTTCGGATGCATCGAAGGCTTGCCAGAGTATTTCTGGATCTGCCTCCTCAAAATTATAGCGGGAAAATTGCACTTCCATCTCATGGTATACATCGCCATAGGTCATGTTGTGAGAACCCGGTGCACCATTCCAATCCAGCTGATACACAGACTCAACTTCTTGGAGATTCATGGCCAAGCGCTCCAAGCCATAGGTGAGCTCTGCGCACACAGGGTTACATGGAATCCCTCCCACCTGCTGGAAATAGGTGAACTGAAGAACTTCCATGCCATCGCACCAAACTTCCCACCCCAAGCCTGCCGCCCCCAAGGTGGGGCTCTCCCAATCATCTTCC
>JBOFKH010000157.1:0-11965 GCA_051657225.1 Alphaproteobacteria bacterium | reverse complement strand
ATCAAGCATCCCAAATTTAAGGCCGTTTGAAGATGGGCTTGAGCTTTCCGGCGGACAATGGCAGCGGCTAGCCCTGGCAAGACTTTACCTGCTTCAAAACATCGAGTTATTCCTGTTAGATGAGCCAACCAGCGCCCTGGACACCAACGCAGAGCACCGCATGATAAATCAGATCCAACACTTCATGCACACCCAAACCACCCTGGTGATCAGCCATCGCCTAGCCATGACCCAACCGGCAGATCGCACGTCCTCCATCAAGGAAGATTAATCGAACAAGGCACCCACAAAACCTTGATACAACAAAACGGCGCCTATGCAACCATGTTCCAAAAACAGGCCAGCTATTATGGGTAGTGCATTAAAAATTTGCGGCTTGGATACAGTGTTTCTAGAACGATAGGTTGCGCGATTCAAAGGCTTTCTTTTTACAAAATAGTCGTATATAAACATATATTGTGTATAATTACGTAATATACGGCACATTGTACTTTAAAAATAAAATTTTACATGTTCTTTGTTTGGGAAGGCAGAAACAAGGAGTTTCAAACCATGCATAGGAAAGCACGTACATTTGCGCTACAATGCATAAGCATGAGTTGTTTAGCAGGTGTCCTTTTGTTTACTTCTTTTTGCTTTAAAAAATCAGAGATAGATCGCAAGCAAAATCACCTCTGCAACTTTGCAAAACAAGCCACAAAGCAAGCTTTTCAAACTTATTTTATGGCGCTGGATATTGCCCTGTTTCGCTTAAAACACGCGCCATCGGAAGGTGTGGAAATTATTTTCAAAGATTTAAAAAAAGCATCTCCTTTAATTGAAACGGTTACCCTTGAAACAAGTCTTAAATCCCCTTGCATACGCTCTGTAAGCAAGAATATTTTGGAAGATAATCGGTCGCTCAATACTTCAAAAATTATCAAATTAAGGTTGAATCTCCAACCCATCTTTCAAGCCTTTTACCCAAATATTTGGGTTGAAATCAAAACATTTTATAATAACCCACTTGATCAACATTTTTTCCTTCAAAGTCTTGATATAAAAGCTTCACCCTTTTCCTTTTGGATCTATATACAGTCATGCTTCTCAGAGGTTCTCTGTCGCTTGCTTTTAGTCTTTTTGATTTTTTCCATTTTTCGCGTACAATCCTTAAGGAAATTTCTCAGCATTTCTTTTTGGAAAACTCAAGATACGTTTCGTAAAAAATATAAAAAAATAAAATTAGAGCAGGAACAACAAGCAAAAGACCTTGACCGTTTAGACAACCTGAATAACTTGTTGAGAGATTCTGCCTTGCAACAAAAAAAGTTATTTAAAAAAGTTGTGCACCATTACAAAAAAATGGCAAAAGTTGCAGAGCACCTCCAAAACACTACTTTTACGCTCCAGAAAGAATCTAACTTTCTTGAAAAAGACGAAAATCTTTTCATCCTTAAAAGCGCAAATAACCTCTTAAAACATCTAGCAAACGGATTTATTTTTTCGGAAGAACCTACTGAGGTAGATATCAAAAAAACAGTTCTAGAAATCCTCACCATCTTTCAGCCAATTTTTCATTCTAAATCCATTCAGCTCACTCTAGAGATTCCTGAAGGTGCAATCGTATCTTGCGATGCTTTGAGTCTACAAATGGTACTTTATAATATCCTAGAACTTCTAGAAGAGGGATTTTTTAAAAATCATCATCTCCTTATTCGTTTTAAAGAAAACCCTAATTTAGAACTCCAATTCCAAGAAGATGGATTTGCTTTAAAAGCTCCCCAAACCTCAACCTCTTCATCCAATCTTCTTGGCTTTTCTCGAGAAGACCTTGGCAAGTTTGTAAAATCTATGGGATGTTCTCTTTCTTTTAATGCAGACGCTAGGGGGCCAAGCGTGACGCGACTCTTTTTTCAAAATCCTACGGTTCAGGGGTCAAATGTTCTGCATTTTTCCACTTTTATGAAAGCCGAAACGCTATGAAATGGATGTTTACAAGCCTATGGATATTCTTGATAAGTTTTGCTTATGGGGCGATTAGGGAACTTCCGCTACAAAATGTATTCTTTACAGGAAGATCAGCTGAACTTCAATGGATTCAAAAAACATTTTCTAAAACAAATCATCTTGTCCTTAGCGCAGGACCCGGATTTGGGAAAACAGAATTGGCAAAGCAATACGCGCACCTTCATTCAAAAAATTATGATTTCGTCTGGTGGATCGAAGCTAATCAAGATTTGACGCTTCAACTAGAACATATTGTAACATGTATCAATAAAACCCTGCCTGATACCAAAAAAATTCGTTTCAAAGGTATGTCGCCAGAAACGATGATGGTCCATTTAAAGAAAGCACTCTACCCCCAAAGAGCATTATATATTTTTGACAATGCTGAAAAATTTGATTGGCTCATCCCATTGACGGGATACGCCCATTGTCTCTTTACGACCCGAAATAGAATTTCTACCTACCCCACGCTTTATTTGAAACAACTTAAAAACAAAGATGCAGTTTGTCTTTTAAAGCGGCTTAACATCCGACTAAATGATCAGCTGTTAATCCAACTTTCGCAGGCTTGCGCTTATCATCCATTAGCCCTTATTACAGCTGCTGCTTTTCTAAAAAATCATCCCTCTGTTTTCGTTTCCGATTACATTAGGGATTTAGCTGACAAACCTTATACACGTCAGGGGCTTCCCCATCAAAATATTCATACCGTCCTTTCCTTAATGTTAAAAAATCTTGAAAAGGAAAACCCAGATGCAGCCAATCTTCTCAAATTTTTTTCTTTTCTCAGTCCGCAACAGATCCCATTTTTTTTTGTAACCTCTTTTCTAAACAACCGAAAAAGTTTGCAAAATCCCCACAGTGTGCTAAGCGTTTTGTACCAACAATCCCTTGTTGAAGTCCAACAGCGCCCCTTGATAAGGATTGCAATGCACGACTTGATTCATCAGCTGTTAAACCATCAGGTTTCAAAAGAGGAAGCCTACGACCTTTTATCTCAAGCACTTCCTATGGTTTCCAAGCCGTTTGAAGATCGATCCGATTTGGCATGCGAAACCGTTTTTCAACACCCAGAATACCTAAGACATGCTCAACACCTCCAAGAAAAAGCCAAGGAACACGGTTTTTTTTCCTCAGAACTCTTGATATTAAAAATTAGGATGTTGAACGTTCTAGTATGTGGGCTTCGGGATTTTGAACGCGGAAGCGCGCTGCTCAAAGATATCCAACAAGATCTAGTCAAGAAGGGTCGTTTAAAAGATCTCCCACCTGCGGTCCAAGCTCTTTTTGCGGGAGATCAAGGTTTCATAAGCGCTGTGCATTCCCATTATGAAGAAGCATGTGAGCATAACCAACGCGCCCTGGATTTTTATGCAACCCTCCCAAATCAGGCATCAGAAACCTTAAGAGTATTGGCAAATATGGCCCAAAGCAAGGTATTGCTTGGGGATTTAGAACAAGGACAAACCTTTATCGAAAAGGGAGAAAAACTTTTAAAGGATGCACTTTCTGGGTGCTATCAAGCACTATTCCTGTTTTCAAAGCTTTTGTTGCTTTCAAATCAAGGTAAGCTGGACGAAGTCATCAAATTAACCCACCAGGCAGAAGGCCGCTTTCAAGACATTCGCAACTATCCAACCTTGGAAATCTATCTGATTCTGGAACGTGCAGAAGCCTACGCCAAGCAAGGGAAGCAAGATAATTGTACAAAAGATCTAGAACATGCAGATCAAAAGATTGAAGCTTTTTTTGGGGATCGTCCCACCACGGTCAAAGCAAATCAGATATGCATTCAGGCCCTCAACTCCATTCATCAAAAACCAAGCAAACCTTTGATTGAAGCACTTCAAAGAAGCATTGAGATTTACGAAAAGAACCAAATGGACCGTGCCCAGGCCTTTGCCCTTGATATTTTGGCCAGAGTTTACACGAAAGCCCATCGTTGGAAGCAAGCATTAGACGCTGCCCTTCAAAGTGAACGAATTTATTTAAAGCTTCTCAAATCAAAAGCTATCCACGACGTCAGTCGGCTTTATAGCCTTTTAGTGGAAATCTGTATCGCGCTTAAAGACGTCAAAACCGCGATGTTATACACTCAAGAGCACACGAAGATTTTTGGATCAGACCACCCCCAAACTCGTGATCTCATCCAAAAAATGGACCAGATTACCCTTTAACGCTTTCTCACATGTTGGGCTTGTAAAAAGCAGAAGCGTTTTTGGAATGACATTAGACCTTTTTCGAAACCACTTTTGAGACGAACTGAAGGGAAGGAACTATAATAATTCTCTAAATATTTGATACAATTTTTCCAATCAAGCCTTGAAAGTTTTTGTCCCAATTTTGGATGAGAGGTCTGAGGGTTGCCTTGATTTGGTGCCAACAATTCTCAATCGGATTGAGATCTGGAGAGTAGGTTGATAAAAACAAGAGATAGCATTTGGCTTGCTCAATTAGGAAGCGGGTTTTGGGTGATTTATGGAAAGCAGCATTATCCAGGATAAGGGTCGTTCCCGGAGGTAATTTCTGGGAGCAAGATGTGTTCAAGACAGGCATTAAAAACCGTCAGAAATTTTGCTTTGATCGAGCATAAAATGACCGTTTTCCCCTGCTCGGCCATCATCTGAGTTATCTCCAAAATAAAGCTTTTCATGACAGACAGAGGATTGATCAACGGGTTCGAGAGCACTCTGCCGACGTAAGCCGTTCCTTGGATTTTTCGTCGCCTATCTGACGTGGCAAAATGGCGATCCATTCCGCTGTATTCGCGTTGCGGCAGGACAAAACGCAGGCCGCTAAATTCGCTAAATCCGCCACGTGAGGCTTCGGCAACCCAGCGATACGTGTCAAGCAAATCCTCTTCAATCACCGCAGCCACATGAGCCACACATCCAGTCAAGAAACGCATTCAAGCCTCCAGGCTAGTCTAACTTGGAGACTTGTACACGTTTTTAGATAAATAGCAAATTTAGCATTAGTAGGGTAGTAAACCCTGCCACATTTAATTTGACAGGTTGGTAGAATTAAATAAAAATAACAGTGTGGGAATGGGAGGGCTTGATGGTGCATTTGAAAAACATCTCAAGGCAGCATAGGAGAGAAAATTGGAAAGCGGTTTTGCGTATCGCTGCCTTTGCCATCTGTTTGGTAGGCATATATGCAAGCGTTCTTTTTTACTATTTTGAGAAAAAGCTTCGGCTTACACACACGAACGCGCTAAAAAGCGTTGAATTATCCGTAAACAAGTACATACACGACATACAATCTGATCTCCAGCACCTTGGATGGAGGCTTGAACGACTTTCAGGCATCTCTCCATCACTTCTTCAAGAATTTATGATGCAAAAGCGAAAAAGTTCTATCCAAGTACTTTGGATTCCCCCTGGAGGAAAGGTGTTGTATTTTGGCCCTTTTACCGAGGAACCCCTCCTGATCGAAAAATCATCCCAACCCATATCTCCTAACACATCAATGCACCTTGAAAAAGTCAAAGGATTACTTGTATTTTACCACACTGTCAAGCACCCAAACAATCTCTTTAGAGGAAAATTAGCACTCAGCGTTCCTTTAAAAACGCTTCCAACATCCGTTTTTTTCGTAGCAACGGATCTCGTAACAAAAAGGACTTTAGAAAACTATAGGGGATCCTATATTATTCCGATCCAAAAAAGCAACCATGCAATTATTCTAAAGAGTAATACAGATACCTTGCACCTTTATTGGCAAGAGCATAGGCTTTCCCTCCTTATTTTTGCTATTTTTTCCCTTGGATCTGCTGTTTTTTTCTTGATCTATGGAAGACAAGCTTACCAAAAAGCACTTTTTTTCTTGAAAGAAGCAATCGATATTACGAACCAAAAAAATTATGAATTAGTCAATGCGCTTTCTGTGGAACAACTTGAAAACAAGAAGCTAACGAAAAAAGTCTCTCTTTTAGAGCACGCCTCAAAGCATCGTGAAACCTTGATTTGCGATATCTTGAAGCGTCAACGCTTGATGCGAGAAAAAGCATACTTGCATATAGCCATTTTTTCAGAAGAAACCCATTTTTTAGAAGATGAAGCAGAAAATGTGAAGCTCTGGATTCAAGACATGCGCAATCATTTTGGGCCTCCTCATGTAGAGCCCTTTCATTTCAAAAGCGCTTTTGAGCAAACCTTGGCTGTATTTGCTGCAGAAATGGAACATCATCAAATCCGATGGTGTGTAGAAGATCAGATCCATGGTGATTTGATTGAATCAGATCGTCTGATTTTGTCTGTTATTCTTGCAAATCTTTTAAATCAAAGCCTCATGCGCTTGCCAAAAGATGGCATCCTTCATATGATTCTGTCTCGAAAAAAAAATGGGTTCAAAATCCAAATTTTAGATAATGGCTACATCATCCAAGGAATGGATTTCTTTACCAAAATTTCTCAAACCAAATTCTTTTTCCTTGAACAAGACGTGTTTAAAAAGGTATGTGACTCCCTTCAGTTAAAAATCACCATAAAAAATAAAATACAAGAAAGAGCTGGAGAAATGAACCTCACACTCTTAGAAGTTCCTCTTAAACTCAAATTTTCTAATACTGAAGTACAGGAAGAAAAAATTTACCTTCCAGCTAATGTCATTCGCTTTCCAAACAAAAAAGGACGGCATCCTCACTTAAGTGATCCTATATGAAATACTTAATTATTTTAATTATCTGGACGTTTGCACTTGAAGTTTACGCTGTTCCAGCTATTGGCAATTTTCCTCCATCTAACTCCCATTTTGTTGGACGAAAATCTCTCCTTCAATCTCTAGAAAAAACTTTCCACACAAATCCTATTGTGGCCCTCACAGGAGGACCTGGTTTCGGAAAAACCCAGCTTGCAAAAAAATTTGCTTATCTCCAACGAACTAACTACCACTTGATGGGATGGTTCCATGTCGACCATACCCTTTTTTCTCAATTCCAAGCATGGGTAGAACACCTAAATCAAACCCTTCATCCAAAAGAAAAAATTCCTATCCACGTTTCCTTTGAGGTGTTGTTGGCAAAAATTAAACGATTCATTCAACAGAAAGGATGGAATACCCTTTGGATTTTTGATGATGTCAAAGATCTCAAAGAGATTACACCCTACCTTCCTCATATAGAGCCCATCCACATACTCATCACAACCCGTCATAAAGCAGTACCTTACCCCACCCTTTCCATTGGGCCCTTTGAAAGAAAAGAATCCATGCTTTTCGCCAAGGACTTATTAGGAAAACTTGAAAAAACAGAAACGCTGAGAAAACTTGTCTCTTATCTGGCAGATCACCCCCTTGCCATTGCAACTGCTGCAAGCTTTTTGCTTGTTCATCCAAGTGTCAGTGCCGACGCCTACATCGCTTCCCATGACTTACAACAGGAAGAAAAAAGGGCTAAGGTTCTCGTAGATAATCATGAATGCAACGTCTATACAAGTTTACAGATAATCTTAGAAAGCCTTGCACAAGAACATCCGGAGGCTTGTAAAGCCTTAAAGTTTTTGAGTTCATTATACCATACCAAAATTCCTTTTGCGTATCTGCAAGATTTTCTTAAGCTTTTAGGAGCCAAAAAATCTGCGGATCACATCCTCAGCATCCTCTATGAACAATCCCTTGTGGAGGTTCAAAAAAATACCAACTCCGAACGTGTGAGGATTTCTATGCACGAACTCATCCATCAACTCATCTACACACAACTTTCTCAAACAGAAAAAAAAGAACTCCTCGAAAAAGCTATCCTCATCTTAGCAGAAACCTTCAAAGGAAGATCGGACCTTGTCTCACAAAAAATTGCTGCAACCCCCGAATACCTTCTTCACGCAAAAACACTTTTAAAAGAAGCAAAAAAACTGAACTATCATTCAGCACTCCTTCTCTCTTTAAGAATTAGAATGTTAGACTATCTATCCGGAACATTACGAGATTTTGAAGCCGCGAAGGAATTAATCGCTGATATCCAACAAGATCAGAAAAGCCTTCAAAATTCCCCTTCGCAAATGGATCAAGCCTTGTTAGAGATGAATCTTGGATTTTTTGAAGCTGTTTATTTTGTAAATTATGAAAAAGCTATCCAACATGAAACAAAGGCCATCTCACTTTTGGAAAAGATCCCAGAATCTTATGAAGAAACAATCCGCACATGTGGAAATTTGATCCAAAGTTATCTTCTAAGAGGAGAAATTTTAAAAGCTCGCCCCTATCTTGAAACCGGGAAACAGCTTTTAGCGAATTCAAAATCAGATGTTTATAACGCTCTTTTTGTTTTTGCGTGGGTATTTTTTCTGACAGATCAAGGAAACTATGAAGAAGCTATGAGTGTTATTGAAAGACATAAAAAGCTTTTTAGTAATATTCCTGAATATCCAACAATGGAAATGTATGTCCTGCTCCAAAAAGCAGGAGTTTTAATAAAATTAGAGAAAACAAAATTATGTAAAGAAATTCTCAACAACGTAGAAAAGAAGATTAGTGCATTTTTTGGAAAGCGTGAATCAAATATTGGAGCAAATTTTTTGCTTCTAAAAGTTTTTAACCAATTGGGTGAACAGGAAACTTTCCAAACATCTCTTGCATGGCTTCAACAAGCGATAGGAATCTATGAGCGGGCATTTCATGGTCCCCGCAAACACCGTATGCAAGCATTTGCTCACTTTGTTTTGGGTAAGCTGTATGAACAGCAAGGCGATACCAAAAAAGCCATCGATGCCTACCTTCAAAGCGAAGATACTTATAATGCAGTCCTAAAAGAGAAAGCCATTGACGATGTCAGTATGCTTTATGCAGCCCTGGCGCTTCTGGGGCTTAAACTCAACGACATGACTATGGCACAGATCTACCTACGGCTACATATCAAGTTATTTGGCTTGAATCACCCAAGAACCCTAGAAATCCTAGGATATGCGGATGACAACAGCATTCCTGTCCCTATTGTGTCAGATGGTGAGTCTTAAAACCCAAAAAACATTCCTTCACCTGGAAAAACAGACTCGAAGCAAGACTCCTTACGTCGAGCTGAAGTTGTTTAAAATTCCTCAAATCAAAAGCTATCCACGACGTCAGTCGGCTTTATAGCCTTTTAGTGGAAATCTGTATCGCGCTTAAAGACGTCCAAACCGCGATACTATACACTCAAGAACACATGAAGATTTTTGGAGCAGACCACCCCCAGACTCGTAATCTCATCCAAAAAATGGACCAGATTACCCTTTAACGTTTTTTTCTGGTTTTGGCTTCCCAAAACCTTTCTGCTTTTGGGCATGATATTAAATATCTTAAAATGAATGTCGAAACGCTCTAGCTTTCGTAAAAATAAGGTATACCCCATCTTAACATCTCTCTCGTGGCTGAAAATATGTAAAAATAGGGTTTAAAATAATAAAAATAGACACTTTTGTTTTAAAGTCTAAAGATTAATTAGACATTTTTCCGAATCAGAATGAAATTAATTTTAAGCTGGAAATTTAACACTCTAACTGCGAAGAAAAAGGTTTGGCACATGTTCCTCCTTGCAGATACGCCATCATCATTTAAGTTCAATCTAAAACAAAAGTATCAATATCCATTTGTAAAGCTCACGAAGTGTCAGTAGATAACCAATCCAGTTCAAAAAAGATAGCGTTTTACATAAACCAAACATAAATTCCTTTCCTCAGGGCAAAAAAATCAACGACAAGACTCGAAATAAGGTATGGTTAGAGCCTGCATAGTTTCATAGCTTCCTCACGGTGACTAAAGTGTTGATAAAATGTTAATACATCAATAATATATATTTTGTATATTTTTATTTCAATAAATATTTTTAATATATTTTTTTTAGGTTATTTATGAAGACGTTTGCTGAAAGAATGAAATCTATTCGCGGTTACCTCTCGCTATCTCGCAAAGAATTCAGCGAAAGGTTTGGAATCCCAGAGCCAACCCTTCGGTCATGGGAGCTTTCAAAAACGACTATCTCTAAATTGCAATTGAAAAAGCTGACAGAAGCTCTTGGGCGTGGAAACTTATCCTGCTCAGAAAGCTGGTTGCTTCACGGGGATGGAGAGTCTCCTTTTTCTGCAAGAGACCCCTTTCAAGCACATCTTGCCAAATTTGAAAAGGATACGCTGGATACGCTCCAACGTGATTCTCTTTCCAAAAGGGTTGAGATTCTTTTCAAACTCTACTACCCAAATGGGATTTTGTTTCAAATAGAATCTGAACACTTTGCCCCATTTTTTCAAAAAGAGGATCTTATTTTTGCGATTGAGGAGGATCCTTCGCAAATTCAATTTGGCTTTCCCTACATCTGCGAACTCGAAAACAACGAACGCATCCTTCAGTTTATTTTTCAAAATGAGGCTGGAGACAGGATTTTCTTGGATAGCTACCCTCAATCTCCAGTTGCTTTTAATGCATTCAAAAAGAACGTTCCACTCGTCAAACTATATCGCATTCTCTTTATCTCAAAGCCTTTTAACCGTTAGATGTGGATGCTTCACTAAGCTGGAAAGATTTGAGAATCTGAGTAATCTGACCATCACGCCCAAGCCTACCTAACATAAGCTCACGAAGTGGAAAAACTTCTTGGGTCGAGAGCCCTTCGATACGCTCTAATAAGGACTGAATACGAACCCATTCTCCCGTAGAATTAGTTCGATCCCCACCAGAACCGTACAGCAGCGTTACGTGTGGGTTGAAGGATGAGCCTGGCAGTCCCCAATAAATTCCAAATTTTGCTATGTCTCTTTTTTGAGCTTCGTTAAGGGTCTTCGGATCAATTTGCTCTAATAAGTTGCTCGACCGATAGGGTACCAGCCGCTCCACAAGATTTTTATGAAAAGAATTGACGCAATCTTGGCTCTCCAAAAATTCCTCAACATCCCAAAAAATGTTTTCTTGCGTATCTGTCAAGCTTGATTTCATGCGAACGTTCAGAGGGGAAAGCGTCTTGCAAACAGCTTCTATTTCAAGCTCTAAATTTGCTTGTTGCTGCCTTGTTGTACGAAGCTGAAATAACGAAATCTGAGGGTGATTTTGGACTTGAGGTACCTCAAGTCCACTCCGATTAAACTCACCCGTCAATTGCTCGGTTAGGCTGTTGCTTAGAACTTTTTGTTCTCTAGAAAGCACAAAAGCTACACCAACTTCCATTTCATCGGTATCATCGTATTTCAAGGAATCCCCTCCAGCTAAACATGAAAAACACGATAAAAAGCTAAAATATAGAAGAATCATTTTCGAATTCATAGAAACCTCCAAATAAAAAAATAATAAAAATTAAAAAGATACATTATATATATGCTTTTTTTGTTTAAAAAAATAAAGAAACATTTTATATTCTTAAAGAAAATAAAAATAAAAGTTTTAAATAATTGGCTTCATAGTACTTCACACGGATTGTAATGGATAGTTTGGTTGTTTTCTTTTACCTCGTCCTGAGCTTCTTTGTGGGGATTTACGCTTCAAGGAAAGTCAACACGTTCGAGCAATTTTGCATCGCGGAGAGAAATTACAGCACACCTACTGTTGTCGCGACACTTTTCGCAACGGTGATTGGAGGTGGGTCAACCATCGGGATTTATGAAAAATCTTTCGAACATGGACTCATTTTCATCCTTGCTTTTTATGGATTCGTCTTCAACAGGCTTCTGGCAGCTATTTATATCATTCCTAAAATAAAAGAAAAAGGCAAGAAGCTCTCTGTCGGAGACATCATGTGCGAATTTTATGGTAAAAATGGCAGGAAAATAACAGGTATTTTCGCAGTTTTGGTTTCACTTGCAAGCGTTGGAACACAATGTCAAGCAATCGGCTATGTATTGCAGGCTTTTCTTGAAATACCTTTGGAAATAGGCGTTCTTGTAGGGTGCAGCATTTTTGTTTTTTATGCTGCATTTGGTGGTATGAAAGCGGTTGTTTGGACAGACGTTCTACAGTTTGGAATTATAGTTTCTATCTTTCCCCTACTTCTATTTTTTCCACTCCAACAAATTGGGAC
>JBOFKH010000156.1:0-8024 GCA_051657225.1 Alphaproteobacteria bacterium | reverse complement strand
GGAGGGCGTAAAGAAAAAGGAACCTTGCGGGTTGGGGGCAACTATGCCTTAGAACACTTTTTGGAAAAAGAAACTTGGCAAGGGTATGTTCAAGAAGCCCTGCGGCGTGCCTTGCTGTCTTTAGAAGCAATTTCAGCCCCTGCTGGCGAAATGCCCGTTGTGCTGGGTTGTGGAACGCCGGGAGTCCTCCTTCACGAAGCTGTTGGACATGGGTTTGAGGCTGATTTTAACCGAAAAGGCCACTCCATTTTCTCCGATCAGATGGGTAAGCAAGTTGCGGCCAAAGGCGTGACGGTGATTGACGATGGAAGCCTCATATGGCAAGGGTTGCAGGCCCCTGGCACCTTAAGTTTTGATGATGAAGGAACCCCCACCCAACCGACCACACTCATCGAAGACGGCATCATGGTGGGTCACTTGTGTGACCGTTTGAACGGACGCTTGATGGGTAAAGCTTCTACAGGGAACGGGAGGCGCCAGAGCTATGCCCACATGCCCATGCCTCGCATGACGAACACTTACATGTTGGCGGGGCAAGCTTGCCTTGAAGACATGTTTCGAGACCTTAAAAACGGTATCTATGCGGTAGATTTTCACAGCGGACAGGTGGATATTGTTTCAGGTAATTTTGTGTTTTCAGCAGCAGAAGCTTATAAAATTGAAAATGGTACATTGGGGCAACCCATTAAAGGCCTGACCCTTACAGGAAGTGGGCCTGAAACCATGAAAAAAATTCGCATGGTTGGGAATGATTTAAAATTTGACCCAAGCGCAGGGTTTTGCGGAAAAGCTGGCCAAAGCGTGGTGGTTGGCATTGGGCAACCCAGCCTGCTCATCTCCTCTCTCATCGTTGGTGGAACCAATAGATAGCAACAAAATAAAAAATATTTTTACCAAATTTCAATTTATTTAAAATTAAGAAAACAGCTAATCATTTGTTTTTACATCTAAAAAACAATATCCAAAAAATCTGTCTAACTATAAACCACTTCGCTTCACATTCTATTATATAAAAATTTACCTTTTCAGGCTAACTTAACAAAATTCCTTGATTTTGCAGCGTAAGCTAACGTGACAAGAATGTGTGGAACGGTAATGGGACAGCAAACAAATCTCTCTTTTATTTTTTTGTTTTTTGAAGACTTTTATTATGAAATTTTAAGACAAAAAGAGCGCGTCTTATCTAACAGATGGCGTCAAACGTTGCCCCCTGTTCTTGCTCTGGAAGCTCCGCTTTCCCATAAGGCTTTGCCTGTTCAAGCAATGGTAGGAGATGGATACCAAGATCCGGATGTAGAACGTATTCTGTCCAGCTTTCAGCATATCCTTGAGACCCAATCTTTGAAAGCTAACCAAGAAGGAGGAGCTTTCGGCGTTGCTTGCTACCGGGAGGCCCAATACATCATGGTAGCCTTAGCTGATGAAATTTTTCTAGGATTGCCCTGGGAAGGGAGACGCTATTGGGAATCTCATTTGCTTGAGGAGAAAACTTTTTCTAGCCATATCGCAGGGGAACGCTTTTTTACATTTTTGGATGCTTTTTTGAAAGAACGTAATCCTTTGAAACAAGAAATTGCTTTGCTCTATTTATCTGCCCTAGGGCTTGGATTTAGAGGAAAATACAGAGGGTTTGATGATGGAGGAGCTTTGAGTCTTTACCGTGAACAGCTCTTTACCTTTGTATACCGGCAATCACCTAGCCTTTTTCAAACCTCCCAACACCTTTTTCCCCAAGCAACGCAGCACACGTTAGAAGGAGCCCCCGAGCAGTGGAATGAAGACCTTAGAAAATGGGGTCTTATTCTTCTGGGGGTTATTTTGGGATATTTCTTTTTTTCCTACACCGTTTGGTATGGAACGACTTATCACCTGGATACATTGACGGACTCTATCCTGGAAGGCTTGCAGCAATTAAGGTAATCATTTTATGGATTCATTTTTCTTAGTTCTAGATTTGATCTGGCCCATTTTGTTTGCATTGCTATGCTTGGTTGGGGTAACGGGCCTTATTTATCAGTTTACAAAATCCCCTAGAGCGGAAAAAGATGAGGATATTACATCAGCTTCCCCAAGTGCATGGCGCAATGCAAAAGCTAAATTACAGTACTTTTTCGCTCGGTACGGCTATTTTCCGAAAGATCAGCTAACCCAATCTTTTTTAAAAGCCCTCGAGTCTATCCAGGGCTTAATTGGGGAGAAGCAATCTCATTATCAGCTTCCTTGGTTTATGCTTATAGGAGTGGAAGGAAGTGGAAAAAGCTCTTTGTTGCAGTCCCTCCAGCCTAAACAGCCTATTTTTCAGGATTTTCCAGAAGATTCGCGGGCTTGTGACTGGTATTTTTATGACCATGGCATTGTCATTGATGTCAAAGGTGACCTCATTGTGTCTGAAAACGATCTTTATTCAAATGAACAAGACTGGCGTTTGTTGTTAGATCTTCTTGCTAACCATCGATCTAAGCGCCCTTTGGATGGGATTGTTTTAACCATTTCTGCAGAAGAGCTTTTAGGGAAAATTCCCCATGAGCTTTTGATGCGACGGGCAGACCGTCTTTACATGAAATTGTGGGAAATGCAACGCATGTTGGGTGTTAGGCTTCCTGTTTATTTTTTGATAACTAAATGCGATCTTGTGGCTGGCTTTTCTAGCTTTTGCCAAGAAATTCCAGAAGAAAACCATCAAGATATTTTAGGTTGGTCTAACCCTTATGCCATCGAAACGGCTTTTTCTCCCGTTTGGGTTGAAGAGCTGTTTGATGAAATTGGAGACCGAATCACCCGCCTGCAGCAAGAAATTTTTGCCCAAGGCCAAATCTATGATGAGCGGGATGGCGTTTTTGTTTTCCCAAAGGAATTTCGTTCACTCAAAAACAATCTAAAGACTTACCTGGAGCACCTGTTTAAGGAAAATATTTATCATGAAAGTTTTTTCCTGAGGGGCGTTTATTTTTGTGGATCTCCTGATAAGATCCCCTCTGCCGTATCGGCATTTGAGCATGTTTTTCAAGAGAATACAGAAAGCCAAGGAGAAATTTTTTACCTTTCTCCGGAAGCCTTTGAAAAGTCAGAAACGTCTTTTTCTTTAACACCTCCAAAACCTATTTTTTTTACGGCAAACCTTTTTAAAGATAAAATTTTTCCAGAAAAAGGTATTGTAAAACCAGTTCACGCACGCTTCTTTCTTCAAACCAAATCGCTTCGCTTGCTTCAAGTCATTGGATTACTTGGAACAGCTTTTGGCGTTTACGGCCTGATCAATGCTTATGATAACCTTCAAGAGAGCCGAAATGAGCTCTTACCCCATTTGAATAAGATAAAAACAATCATGAGACGAGCTCTCGAAGACAAAGAACGAGCAAGCCTTGATCATGTTTTTTTTGAGCAGCAAGCCCAAATCATTTTGAATACCCTCGCAGGGTTTAAAATGAACCCTCTCCAGGACTGGCTTATTCCTGTTTCTTGGCTGAGCCCCCTTGAAAAAAAGATGGAAAAAGTGATTATCCTGGCCTATGACAAAAT
Source organism: Alphaproteobacteria bacterium (assembly GCA_051657225.1). GTDB lineage: Bacteria > Pseudomonadota > Alphaproteobacteria > Holosporales > JBOFFI01 > JBOFFI01. Next base: position 4,505 of record JBOFKH010000156.1, on the reverse strand, counting down.
TATCTTTAGGGCACTTTTTCAAAAACTTCAAGAACAAGTGCACTTAACAATAGAAGGCCAGCAAAGCAACCCCTCTCTTCTAGCTTCACACCCCCCGGGAGGCGGCATAACACCTCTGGCAACCCAGGAATTTAAGACCCTAGAAACCTATGTAAATAAGATGCATGAGCTGCAGATGGTTGCGAGCAAATTGAAAAATCTACCCCACTCAGGAAGCCTTCAAGACTTAGCGTTTATTATAAAAAAACTCTTCAACACCACGTTGCCTCAAGATTTTTACAACAACGAGCAGGTTTATCAAAAAGCTCTTGCCGCTTCTTCCCTCGTTCCCCTTCAATTCAATGATTTTGTACAACCTGCCACCCATAAGCTTCAGCTGCTTTTTGAGCGTTTTTTAGAGGCTGCTTTTGACCTTGAAAAAATGTCTCCTGATTTAGGCAATCTCATTGTAGATTTAAAAAAATTTATGGGCCTTAATGCCCAATACACTTTCGAAGAACTTCAAGACCTCAATCAACACATCTCAGACGTGATGACCCTGTTTAATCACCCCTATTCAATCTGGCTTTCGAAAGAAAATTTTGAACCGGGCGCTCCTTTCCATGAGATTATCAAACATATCGCTTCTTCTTATTTTTTCAGTGAGTCGATGGCGGATACGTTAAGCCAGGAAAGTAACCTTGCTTTTCAAGAATTTAAAACGCTTCTGTCCAACTATCGAAGCCCTTTAACAGGACAGCTTTTTACTATTTCTGAGAATAATTTATCTTTTTCTCCAGATAGGCTTTTACACCTCCAAGGGTTGTTAAATTTGCTGTTTAGCGAACCGTTTATGTCAAATGTACAGCTTCAACCTATTCAAACGAATGTGCCTACAGGTTCCTATCTTTTATGGAATTTTCAAAGGCTTCAAGAGGTTGAAAATTTATTGAACCATTTTGATTTTTTCATGGCGAATAAGCTTCTCTTTTTTCCAAAAAATTTCTGGGAAACCCTGCGGTTTATTTCTGTATCCAATTTAAGAAAAAACCTTCAATCTAAACTAGCAAGGTCCCAAATTTTTGCTCCAAAATCCCATCGTGTCCAAGGCTCTCTCTCTCCTGAAGAGGTGCTGTTGCCAGAAATCCAAAATGTGCGGGTTGTTTCCCCTATTTTAGGGAACGTTTTAGGGAAGACTAAATCTCTTGGGATGCTGCAGCTTCATGGAGAGATGAAAAAAATTGTGTTGAAGCAAGCTCTTGGTTTGCTTGCAACCCTTGATCAAATTTTGGAATCAGAAGCCCCTTATTCCCTTCAAACGGGTGCCTTTGAAGGGGACGCAAGCAACTTGGAAGAGACTGATCTCAAACCCTATATCGCATTACAACGGGAGAGAATCCGATACCTTGCAAAAGAGTTTGCGGAGCCTGTTGTACAACTTTTACACAGCTTATTTGAGCTTGATCGAGGACAAACTCCCGCCCTTTATAGAAAATGGTCAAAAATTTTAGTGCAGCTTAATCTGTACACCAAAAACACCTCAGGAAATTCAATTGCTGCCCTGGAAACATTTATTTTAAAAGAGCTTCCTCAGGCTAAGCTTGGAGCGTGTTTGGATGAAAGCGAAGGTACAGGAGATTCAGCCCCCGCAGATTTTTTCCTTCAAAAACGGCTTGAGCTTAAAAAACGTTTCAGCCAACAATGCCAACGTGCCGAAGGGGCTGTTTCCAAAGAAGCCTACCAAGAGATAGCTTCTTATTTTAATGCAAAACTAGCTGGTCGATTCCCCTTTGTGAAAGAAGATGTTCTTTTTTCAAGAGCTGCAGATGTTTCTGTGGACGACCTTCAAGCATTTTACCAAATATTAGGAGAAAAAGGAGATTTTGCCAAAGGATTTTTGGATAAACTGGGCAACGCGAACAGCCAAAAAGCGATTCATTTTTTGGAAAAAATGGAAAACCTCCAAAGCGTTTTTGGAGCAATTCTAGAAGCTGAGCAACCTGAAAAAGCATCTCCGCTGTCACTTGATGCAACCTTTCGTGGCTATACTGAACAAGAAGCAAATGGGAACCAGATTATCAGCTGCCACCTTAAGGTTGGAGATCGGCGGTACGACCTCTCTAAAAGCACCACCCCTGTTCAGTGGCGCTATGCTCAGCCTATAGAAGTACAGTTTCGGTGGGCATCTGGGAGCAACCTAAGACCCCTTTCTTCTCAGCTTCCACCACATTTAACCATCTCTGGATTAGACGCATCATTCCAATATCAAGGCAAATGGGCTCTTTTGCGGATGATGCGTCAGCAAAAAAGCCTTGATATCCCCCAAACAGAAGGCCAGCTTTTGAGGTTCGAAATTCCATGTTCACAAAATTCTTCGCCTGAGGTTCCAAGTAAAAGTAAAACTATTTGTATCGCTGGAAAAAAAGAAACAGTGAACAGCAATCCCGTGCCAAAAACAGTTTTATTCATGAAATTAAACCCCTCAAAACATAAAAAATCTGGAGAAGAGGAAGCAGAAGATAAAGACGAAAAACCTGTTTTACAGTATCCTGATTTCCCAACACAGGCACCCACCGTTTCTTCGCTTTAAACGCTAACTAGGACGCTTTTATGGTTTCTTTTAATGAAAATTTGCTCGAAAAGGCTTTATCTCCGTTAAGCCAAGAACGACCTTGTGGAGTTTCCTTGAGGTATGATCCATTCTATGACGCGATCCGAGAAGCACGGCGAAATGAAGATCCCCTGCTGCCCCAGGGTGTCTGGGAGTCTGAAACCAAGAAAGCAGATTGGGGGCAGGTTTCGAATCTGTGTTTACAAGGCTTGCTGGAGAGCTCAAAAGATTTGCAGCTCATGGCTTGGTTGCTGGAGTCTTGGACAGCTCTGGAAGGCATCGATGGGCTTGCCCGTGGCTTACAGTGGTTGCGTCGACTTTCTGAAACGTTTTGGACATCGCTACATCCAGAATTGGATGAAGATGGGGCTTCTTTGCGGATAGCGTCCTATGTGTGGCTCGACGATAAGCTTCCTCAAATACTATTGACCTTGGCCATTAGCAAGCCTGAAAAAGGAAACCTAAGAGCTTTCTCACTGGCAGAGTGGTTTGCGTCCCAACGTCTTGAAACCATAAGCCGGAAACAGACAGACCCAGAAGAATTTCTCAAACAAGCCGTTGAAGAAAAAGGTGAAGCAAGCCCCCAGTCTGTATGGCGCAGCATCCGCGCAACCCCACTTGTTTTTTACCAACAGCTTAAAGAAAAAATGACGCATGCTTTGGACGAACTTCAAGCCTTGGAAGATTTTTTAAAAACCATGCTCCAGGGTATGAAACCCTCTGATTTACCGTCTTTTTTTGCGCTGCACAAGCAACTGAATCAGATTATCTCTTTATGTGATCAATGGGGGGCAGTGACCTATCCAGTCCAACATTTAAAAAAAACACTGCTAGAAGATCAACCCTCACCAGAAAATTTTGAGATACTACCAAACGAGCCAGGAATTTATGACGAAAATTCAGAGAAATTAGGGGAACCAAGGGCTTCATCCAAGCAAGAAATGCTGGAAACGTTGAAAACTATTTCAGATGCTTTGATCAAAGAAGACCCCAACAGTCCGTTATCCCTTTTGCTGAAACAAGCCATCCTATGGCGGGATAAAAATTTTATGGATTTATTTGAATTATTTCGAGAAGACTCGCAAAGTTTTCAATCAATCATGAAATTACTTGCTAATAATAAATAAATAAAAATTATTACTTGATTTATTATTTCATTTATTTTAGAAGTTGTAGCTAGGAGGCACTTCCTAATATGTTTGTTTCACGGTTTAAGCACCTTTTTGAGGGGCTTTGAAGAGCAAGGCAGCTCAGGTATCCTGGGTTGCCTTTTTTTTTGAAAAAAATTCGGGTTTGTTCGACTTGAGCTTGACAGGCTGCCGGAGATCTAGCAACGTTTCTTGTAATTGCTGTCCGCTGAATGTGGATGGGAAGGGCTTTTTTAAAAAAATCAAGAGGATTTTCAAAGATGCCTTCTATTCGTGTGCTAGAGCCCCACCTTGTCAACCAAATTGCTTCAGGGCAGGTGGTGGATCGCCCTGCTTCTGTTGTTAAAGAATTGGTAGAAAATGCCTTGGATGCCGGGGCCACCCAAATTGAAGTTACCTTACAGGATGGTGGACAAAGCCTGATCAGCATTTTGGACGATGGACAAGGCATGCGCCTTGAAGATCTAGAGCTGTGTGTGGAGCGCCACGCCACCTCTAAACTCCAAGACAGCGATCTTTTCCGCATCCAAACCTTTGGATTTAGGGGGGAAGCTTTGCCTTCTATTGGAGCTGTTGCGAGGCTGCAACTCACCTCGCGTCACGCCTCATTTCCACCAGGAGAAGCTTGGTGTTTACGGGTTGAAGGCGGTGCTAAAGCACCTCTTGTTCCTGCGATTTTCCCTTATCCCTCGGGAACAAAGGTGGAGGTGCGAGACCTTTTTTTTGCGACACCCGCGCGCCTCAAATTCATGAAATCACAAACGACG
>JBOFKH010000155.1:0-1366 GCA_051657225.1 Alphaproteobacteria bacterium | reverse complement strand
ATTTCTAGGCTTACTCAAGCGCCTGGGATTACCTCAATCCTAGTCTTTGGTCATCGCGATTTCACCTACTTACACCTTGAAGATGGAACCATCGTTGAAGGCAAAAGCAAGACCTTGGCTGGGTGGGGGATGCATCGATTAATTAAGTCCGTGAAATACACCTTCAAGGACGAATTGAAGGCGGCACGGGCTATTTTTGGGGCTGGTGCCAATTTGGATAACCTAGATGCACTGAAGGCGATCGCACCTACTCCAGAAGACCTAAATCGGCTTGTACCTGCGCTAAAAACCTCTATTGATCAACTTTGGATGGATCTGCTTTACGAACTTAAATCCACTTCTCTCGCAGAAGCAGATCAAGCGATTCCTACAGGGGGAAATGCTTACTATTGGCGATCGCAACTCAAAGATATGATTGGCAAAAAGCGTTTATTCACAGCCAATTCAGTTTTTGATGAGCTGGCCTTGCGTTATCCGAAGCGAGGGGAAATCCCAGGAATGCCGTCTAGTCTGAGATATCGAATCATGGATCTATATCTTTTCTGGCTCACACTTCCTGGCGCGACAAAGTTCAATAAAGGTGCTGTGATCAATGTCTGAAAAAAAACGTGTTCGTACTCAAGTTAATTTAGGAGCTGTTGAGGGTTCACCTACGGCTCAATTACTCCAGTGGATGATTGAGTGCTTTGGTGAAAAAAATCTTAAAACGCCATTCCTAAATGCGGCGATCGCTTTCTATCGACCACAAATGCTTGCAGACTCTGGCGCTTCTTATACAGAAATTGAGAAAGCGAATAGACGCGCTCAAATGCTTTTGGATTCTCAAAAGGCACTAGCTCTTGAAAGTTGCCATGGCCCAGAATCTGCTCTTACTTTGTCTTCAAGTGCTATTGAAGATGATGATTTTCCAGTTGTAGATATTGATGATGAGGATTATTAAATGTTTAGAACGATTTTCGAGAAAATACAAGAAAACAAAAAGAGAAAAGAGCTTCACGCTCTCAGGAATGATCAACAAATGCATTTTCATTCCGTTGTGAGTAAATATCGTAAAGATAGGGATGAAATCTATCAGCAATTAATATTTTGGATTGATGAATTTGAAGAAATGGTATGTCTTCCATACATGCAGACTTGGAGCGATTCAGATATGGAATTATTCACGGAAATCCAGCATGGCATCTTGCAAGGCAATACTCTTAATATGTTTCAGTCAAAAATGAAGCCATGGTCTGAAAAAGTTGAAGATTTAATAAAATCAGAACAGTGTCTTGAAGCAACACAACTATTGGAATCAGAAAGAATTGCTTGGAAAGAAAATGCAGACAATTTAATTTGTGAAATGGAGAAACTTTTCTCTAAGTAT
>JBOFKH010000154.1:0-1678 GCA_051657225.1 Alphaproteobacteria bacterium | reverse complement strand
TGGATTGTGCAGCTACCGCTTTGAGCGACTCAGATCCCTCGGACTTTTTAAGCGTAATTTGAGCGACTGGGGCGATTAATGCGACAAGCGCGATCGCAGCGATAGAATACTTGGCGACTGGGTTGATTGCTTTCTTGGTGGACATTTTTTTCTCCAATATTTTCTGTGTTGTCCCAATTGTGGCTTGGAAAATATCGGTGTGCCGTGATCCGCATCACAATATGTATTGTTGGCACTGCAAAAAATGATAAAATTGGGAAAACACAATCAAACAAAGGATTTTAAATTTGTCTTCCCAAGAAAATAATAGCATTAAAGTCACAATTAACGAAGCAGAATTAGTTCAAAAGTGGATTGAGCAGGAGAAACAGGGAGTTCAGTTTCCTGTCGACTTTGAAGATGCTTGGCGTATCGCTGGCTACAGCAAAAAAGCAAATGCCAAAAAGAAATTGGTAGCAGTGTCATCTGATTTGGAAAAAGGAGTTGATTACTGCTCCAATTGGAGCAACCGACCTACTGAAGGAGGTTCTGAGGAATTGATTACTTTGACGACTGATTGTTTTAAGCACTTTTGTTTGATGGCAAGAACAGAAAAAGGAAAGCTCGTCAGAAAGTATTTCATCGCAGCCGAAAAAGAGCTAAATATCATCAAAGAGAATCATCCTGCGATCGCGGTCGAAGCCGAACAAAAAAGAATCGATCAGGAAGAAAGAATCTTGGATAAACAGCTTAGATTGAAAGAATTAGAAGGGCAGAATTTTGACAAGATTAATTTGCTGGCTACTTTGCACGGGCAGGAATTCACGTTGATTTTACTTGGAAAAGAGAATGCGATCGCACGAGTGGAAAAACCCGTCACTGAAGTTTTAGAGCCAAAAACAGGCGATACGTCGAAAATTATGACTGCACCACAGGTGCAAAAGTATATCCAGTCCAAAACTGGGATTAGAATCAAGTCGCTATCAGAATTCAACCGCGCGATACAGTCTGCTGGACGAGACGACTTGCTTGTCCCCGTGACTCGGCACAACACGCAGCTATATCCAATTCCCGAAAAAATTGATGAAGCGATCGCACTGGTGTTTGGAAGCCAGCAAAATCGACAAATGCTTTTGGGCGAATAGTTTTCTTTTATTGTTTATCTTTTTTGTAGCATGAACGTAGGCAGTTTAAACTTTGAAGTAATAGCAGACACCAGAAAGTTATTACAGGACTTAAAAAAAGTCACAGATCAGGCTTACAAAGTCGAAGTAGAAGTTATAACGCCGAAAGTAGATTCAAGACAGCTACACGAGCTTAATCGGGTATTAGATAGCAAGCAAAAACATTTACAGGAAACGAGGGCGAAGTTTGCAGGAAATGCGATCGCGCCGAGGGTAGATTTAACTCAGTTACATTTGCTTAATCGGCATTTAAGCGACCTGTCGAATAAACAGGTAAATGTCAAAGTAAAAATTGACACTGAGTACGCGAATAAGCAACAAAAAGAAGTAAATCAAAAAGTCAAACACGAAGTAAAAGTATCGTCCGAAGATAATGCCAATAGAGTAAGTAATACAGTTAGTAAAGAATCCAAGCAGATAGCAAAAATACTGCTGTCATCCAAAAAAGGAATAGTTGGGAAAGCGTTGGGGGTTACTGGCGCGATCGCAGGTTCGATTGGCAATTCCTTATTAAC
>JBOFKH010000153.1:0-1243 GCA_051657225.1 Alphaproteobacteria bacterium | reverse complement strand
GACGAATGTGATCGGGGCCCTTTTGGGCGCAACATTGCTGCCCCTCAGCCTATTTTCAACCACCATCAATGGCCAAATCTTTACCGCTTGGGTAATTCAAGATTTAATCCCCAAACTGCCTGAAAAAAGCGTTGTCGTCATGGATCATGCCACCTTTCATAAAGGAAGAATCATGAAGAAAGCCTTGGAAGATGCGGGGCACACGCTGCTTTACTTACCACCCTATTCCCCAGACTTGAATCCCATTGAGAAAAAATGGGCTCAAGCTAAAGCAACGAGACGAAACCTCCAATGCAGCATCAAAAATCTCTTTAAAAATGTAGCAAAATTATAAGGCTTTAATTATAGATAAGAAAGCAAATCTGATTTGAGTTGTTGGGTATTTCAGGTCAACCTGTTACGGCAAGCATTGCTTGACGTCTTGGTTGATCAGCTCGTCTAGATTGAGGTCAGGCGAGTAAGGATAAAGGGCAACTGGTGCTGATCAGGGCACTTATCCGTCATCGACAACACAATTTGGGCTTGCTGGCAATGCAAGAAAAGCTTTCGCCTTTTGAGACGACTGCCCTAAAGTCTTGCCGCAAGAGCATCTGCGCCTGGAGACTTATAAGCTTTAACCTATCTGATAATTGAATAGCGCGAAACACCAAAAAATTCAGCTGCTTGTTGCTCTTTCACCGCCTGACGGCGGAGCAACGCTTGGGAATTGATGCCCTTAATTCCCGTGCATCAAAACCTTTCAACCCATAAGAGGCGCACGCCGATAAATTTAAAGTGTCGTGTTCATAACATTTCTAAGATCTATTCTGGTTACTCAGAACATGATACTAATCTTTTGTGGATTTTTTAATTCACAGACAATTTTTGGGAATCGATGATTTTCTACAAAGCAAAGCCTAAATACGCTATTCACATATTCGCTTCGCATTTTTCTTAAACGAAGAAAGCCCTCACAAAGGCTGGCAACGACTTACTCTTCCGCGTCTTAAGACGAAGTACCATCAGCGCTGAGGGTTTTCACATCCGAGTTCGGAATGGGATCGCGTGTTTGCCCCTCGCTAAAGTCACCAGCCCACGTGAGGGCTTTATCTAAAAAACAAAAACTCTTTAAAAAAGCTAAATGAATGCAAATCAAGCCAATGGAGTGATTAGTACCGGTTAGCTTCAAAGGTTACCCTTCTTCCACACCCGGCCTATCAACGTGGTAGTCTTCCACGACTCTCATAGGGAAAACTTGTTTCGA
>JBOFKH010000152.1:0-6753 GCA_051657225.1 Alphaproteobacteria bacterium | reverse complement strand
TCTGAGCAGGGCGAAGAACCCAAAAAAAGATGGGAAAAATCTGATGACAGAGACCGTCCTCGGCGTGATGATGGCGAGAGGCGTCCTTTTGGAGACCGTCCACCTCGGCGTGATGACGGCGAGAGGCGTCCTTTTGGAGACCGTCCACCACGGCGTGATGACGGCGAAAGGCGTTCTTTTGGGGATCGTCCACCTCGGCGTGATGATGGCGAAAGGCGCTCTTTTGGAGACCGTCCTCGGCGTGATGATGGCGAAAGGCGCTCTTTTGGAGACCGTTCTCGATCTGAAGAGAGGTTTAAGGAAGACGTAGATAAGGAATAGGGTGAAAAAAGGGAAAGAAACGCATGACAGAGATCAGTCGGCATGAGATTATTCAGGTAGCTACGGCGCTTGCCCAGGAAAAAGGGATTCCTAGAGAGGATATCCTGGAGGCTATGGAGCAAGCGTTGCAGAAAGTTGCACGTGCGCGCTATGGAAAGGACCATGATATTCGGGTTCATATCGATAGACAGACGGGACAGATGCAGCTCAAACGTTATCGTGAAATTGTTTCTGAAATTTCCCACGTGCCCACCCAGCTAAATTTAGAAGATGTCCAGACGATGGGTTTGGACTTGCGCGAAGGGGATTTTCATATTGAGCCCCTTCCAAACATCGAATTTGGTTGGGTGGATGCGCAAACTGCTAAACAAACGATTTTGTCTCATATCCGAGAAGCAGAGCGTCAAATTCAATATGGCGAATTTCAAGATCGTGTTGGAGAAGTCGTCAACGGGTCAGTTCGTCGGGTTGAGTTTGATAATTATTTCTTAGACCTGGGTAAAGCTGAAGGTTTTTTGAGGCGGGATGAGCTTATCCCACGAGAAAAATTTAAGATAGGAGACAGAGTCCGAGCTTATATAAAAGAAGTTCGCCGCGAAACCAAAGGTCCTCAAATTTTTCTCTCTAGAACCCATCCCCAGTTTATGGCTGAGCTTTTCAAGCAAGAAGTTGCTGAGATTTATGACGGGCATATTGTTATCAAAGCTGTTGCAAGGGATGCCGGGAGCCGGGCTAAGATGGCAGTGTTCTCCAACGATTCATCCATTGATCCTGTCGGGTCTTGCGTGGGAATGCGTGGCAGCAGGGTTCAAGCTGTGATTCAAGAGCTTCAGGGAGAGAAAATTGATATTATTCCTTGGTCTCCAGACATTGCGACGTTTGTTGTAAACGCTTTGGCGCCGGCAGAAGTTTCAAAAGTTGTATTTGGAGAAGAATCTAGACGATTGGAGGTGGTGGTACCAGATGACCAATTAAGCCTGGCTATTGGCAGAAGGGGCCAAAATGTGAGATTGGCCCATGAGCTAACAGGTATGGCCATCGATATCCTCACAGAAGCTGAAGAATCTAGGCGTCGGACTGCAGAGACCCAATCTAGGACTAAGCTTTTCATTGATGCGCTAGACGTAGACGATGTCATCGCCCACCTATTGGTTTTAGAGGGATTTGAAACAGTTGAAGAAATTGCTTTTGTCCCATTGGAAGAGCTGTTATCTCTGGAAGGCTTTACAGAAGAAGTTGTCTGTGAGCTGCAAAACCGGGCGAAAACCTTTTTAGAAAAACAGACCACTGAGATGATGGACCGTTTTGAACAATTGGGAGGGAGCGAAGAACTAGCTGCTCTTGAGCAATTGACGCCGGCTTTATTAGCAGAGCTTGCAGAAAAAGGGATTAAAACATTAGATGATCTCGCTGAGCTGTCTGGGTTTGAGCTGCAGGAACTTATCGTTGATACAAAGCTTAACCTCGAAAAAGCTAACGAAATTGTGATGGCTTCCAGAGCCCACTGGTTCAAAGATGAAGCTCAGTTTTAGAAGGAGATAGTGAATGGGGGACCATTCCCAAGACCCAACACCCGAAAAAGAAAAAAAACCGCTTTCCCTTGGCAAAACCATTGGTGGAAAAAAAACCTTGGGTTTAAACCAAGTGCGGCAAAGTTTTTCTCATGGTCGGTCAAAAACAGTTACGGTTGAGGTAAAGAAAAAACGGTTGCATCACCCATCAGGTACTGAATCTGAGAAGCTGTCTGAAATTTTTCAAGGGGAGGCATCTCCTCGATTTTCTGGGGATCCCTCTCGTCTTACCCATGAAGAGCATGATACGCGTCTGCGGGTTTTGAAAGAGGCTATGCAAACGGCTGCTGAAGATGCTTTGCTTGCTGAAAAACAAGCTGCAGAATTAGAGCTACAGCGTGCTGCAGAGGTTGGAGAAAAACAGCAAGAGAAAGCTCTTACAGCTGAAAAAACAGCTATAAATGTACCAAATTTTAAAGAAGAGCCGCCAGCTCTGCCTTTGGATCTTTCCCTTGGCATTAAAATTATTGAAAAGAAAAAATCCCCTCCTCGGGTTATACATCCACCTAAAGAACAAACAGATGAAGAGGGAGAAGAGGCAGCGCCTAAACGACGTCCAAGTCGCACAGATTTTGCTGATGTCCGTAAAACAGATATACGAAGATCTCTGAAGCAAGTAGCTTGGCGATCTTCTGATGAAGAAGATGAAGATGGTTCTACATCAAGGCGTAACTTTGGGAAGAAACGGAGGAAAAAACAGGTCTCCTCCCAACAAAATTCTGTCCAAAAAGTGCTTCGAGACTTTACGATCCCTGATTTTATTACGGTTCAAGAGCTTGCCAGCCGTATGGCTGAAAAAGTAGGAGATGTCATCAAAATATTGATGAACATGGGGGTTTTGGTAACCCAAAATCAGTCTATCGATGGCGAGACAGCTGAGTTAGTTGCCAATGAGTTAGGGCACCGAGTGACCCGCATATCTGAGTCTGATATTGAACGAGACTTAACGCTTCAAGAGGATACCCAAGAACATTTAATAGCGAGAGCCCCTGTTGTTACAGTTATGGGCCATGTGGATCATGGAAAAACTTCCCTTTTGGATGCTCTACGTAAGACAAATCAAGTGGCTTCGGAGGCTGGAGGCATTACCCAGCATATCGGGGCCTACCAAGTTTCTCTCCCCTCTGGTAAACGGATTACTTTCATTGACACGCCAGGCCATGCAGCTTTTACAGAAATGCGCTCCCGGGGTGCTCATGTAACGGACATCGTAGTGCTTGTGGTGGCAGCAGATGATGGCGTGAAGGACCAAACCATTGAAGCCATCCATCATGCTAAGGCCGCTGGTGTTCCTATTGTGGTTGCTATTAACAAAATCGATAAACCTGGTGCTAATCCGGATCATGTCAGGCAGATGCTGCTTCACCATGAAATTATTCTAGAGCACCTTGGGGGAGATGTTTTAGATGTGGAGGTGTCTGCTAAAACAGGTCTAAATTTGGATAAGTTAGAGGAAGCCATTCTCTTGCAAGCGGAAATTTTGGATTTAAAAGCAAATCCAGACCGTTTGGCTGAAGGGGTTGTGGTTGAGGCACGGCTTGAAAAAGGGCGTGGGCCTGTTGCGACCATTTTGGTTCAAAAAGGAACCCTTAAAGTGGGTGATATTTTTGTAGCAGGGAAAGAATGGGGCCGCGTACGAGCGCTGATCGATGATCACGGAAAAAAAATTCTCACAGCAGGGCCTTCGATGCCCGTTGAGGTTTCTGGTTTTTCTGCGCCACCTTCCGCGGGAGACCTGTTTGTTGCTTTGGATAATGAAGCGCGTGCCCGTGAAGTTGCAGAATTTCGTGAGCGCCAGGCACATCAGAAAAAAGTCGCTGTTTCAGCTTCTTCCCAATCTTGGGAAGAAATTTTGACGGCGAAAGCTTCGGGGACTGACACCCAAGTTGTAGAACTGCCGCTTATCTTAAAGGTGGATACCCAAGGATCTTTAGAAGCTTTAACGAACAGCTTGGAGGGGATTGCCCATGAGGAAGTTCGGGTGCGCTTGTTGCATGGTGCTGTAGGTGCCATTACAGAGAGCGATGCAGTCCTCGCAAAAGCTTCGAGGGCTTTGATTATTGGATTTAACGTACGTGCAAATCTTCAAGCCCGGGAAATTGCAAAAAAAGAAGGGCTTGATATCCGCTATTATTCGGTTATCTATAACATCTTGGATGATGTTAAGGCGGCGCTTTCTGGGCTTCTATCCCCAACGTTGCGAGAACAATTCTTAGGAAACGCCGTGATTCGTCAGGTCTTCAATGTTACAAAGACGGGTAAAGTTGCGGGCTGCATGGTGACAGAAGGGATGGTTAAGCGAGGTGCAAAAGTACGCTTGCTTAGGGATCATATTGTCATCCATGAAGGGTCTTTAAAAACCTTGAAACGTCTGAAAGACGAAGTCAAGGAAGTGCGTGAAGGCTATGAATGTGGTATGGCTTTTGAAAATTACCAAGATATCAGAGAAGCTGATGTCATCGAATGTTTTGAGATTGAGGAAATTCAACGCTCGTTGTAAAATTGACAGGAGTGCATAAAAGCCATGATTTTCCAAAGAATTAGTAAAAACCAAGAGGGCGGAAGGTCCCAACGTCAGCGGCGTGCCGGTGAGCTGTTGCGTCAAATAGTTGCAGAGATTTTTCAGCAGTATGATCAGTGGTCCCGGGGTTTAGGGCCCGTCAGCGTGACGATAACGAAGGTTGAGGTAAGCCCAGATCTGCGTTATGCAACGGTTTATGTGATGCCCCTTGGCGGTGACCAACGGGACGCTGTATTGAAGGCCCTTGGGAAGGCTGCTTCTACCTTTCAAAAGCTCTTGATTGGGAAAGTCACGTTAAAGTTTCTACCCGTTCTTCGGTTCAAGCTAGATACGTCTTTGGATGAAGCGGAGCACCTCGAAAACCTTTTCCGCAACCCTAAAGTTGTGCAAGATTTAGAAAAGGCAGCCCTTGGTTCTTGAGCTATCCTAACTGGAGACATGGTTGTGAGGGCAAGACGTTAGAAAATGGCTACACTCCCTTTTGGGCTTTACATTCACTGGCCATTTTGTCTGTCCAAGTGTCCCTATTGCGATTTTAACAGCCATGTGCGCTCCCAAGTAGACCAAAGCCGTTTTCGGGAGGCTTTGCGCCAAGAGATGCGCTGGATGGCAACATGGATGCAGACACACGCTGATCCAAATGCCCTTGACACCTTTCATTTGAAAAGCATTTTTTTCGGTGGAGGAACCCCTTCGTTGATGCTTCCTGAAACGGTTCAGGCCTTGATCCAAGAAGCTAAAACTCTGTGGCCTTTTGAAGATGACATAGAAATTACCTTAGAGGCCAATCCCACCTCTGTGGAGGCCGAAAAATTTGCTCAATTCCGCGAAGGGGGCGTGAATCGCCTTTCTTTAGGGATTCAGTCTTTACGGGCTGAACAATTGGCTTTTTTAGGGCGGCACCACACCCCAGCCCAAAGCCATCAAGCCCTTCACTTGGCGTCCACCCTCTTCCCCAGGTTTTCTTTTGACCTGATCTACGCACTTCCAACCCAAACTCCCCGAGCATGGGAGGAGGAACTGGAAGAAGCCCTTCGCTTGTATAAACCTCGGCACCTGTCGCTCTATCAGTTAACCTATGAACCCGGCACACCTTTTTACACACGCTTCCAGCGAGGAGATTTAAAAGAACCTGAGGAAGAAACAGCCATCGCGCTGTTTGACATCACCCAACAGCTTACCCAAAACCAAGGGTTAGAAGCTTATGAGATCTCTAATTACGCCAACCCTGGGGAAGCCTCCGTCCACAATTTAGGCTATTGGCGTGGAAAACCCTATGTGGGGATTGGGCCAGGTGCCCATGGGCGCCTTAAAGAAGGACATAAAACCTGGGCAGTCCAAACCCATAAAACACCTGAGAAATGGTTGGCCCAAGTAGATGCTGCTGGCCAAGGTGTCTCAGAACTGACACCCCTGGAACCTGAGCAGCGTTTTTTAGAACTGTTTTCCATGGGGTTGCGCCTTCAAGAAGGTGTTTTGCTGGATCTCATTCAGGATGAAACCGGAAGTTCGTTTGAGAGCTGGGTTAATCCAGCTGCGTTTGCTCACCTTGCGGCTCAAGGATTTTTAACGCAAACTCCTGAAAAAATCTGTGTAACCCCCGCAGGACGCTTGCGCCTAAATGCAATTCTATCGTATTGTCTGAAGAAGTAGATTAACAATTTTTTCACAGGAGTTTGGTGTGTCGGTTGCTTCTTCAGTCCCTTACCGCATTTTTACAGATGGCTCCTGCTTAGGTAACCCGGGACCAGGAGGCTGGGCCTTTCTGGTTTATCTACCTGAAGGAGGAGAGACCGTTTTATCTGGCTTTGATCCAGCCACCACCAACAATCGCATGGAATTGATGGCGGCTATTCGGGCTTTGGAGAGTCTTCCGGAAAAATCCACGGCTACTGTTTATACAGATAGCCTCTACGTGCGCGACGGTATCACCCAGTGGATCTCTGGGTGGCTAGCTCGAGGGTGGAAAACAGCAAGCCGTCAACCGGTTAAAAATGTGGATTTGTGGCAACTATTATGGGATCTGACCCAAAAACACATCCTTGCTTGGGAATGGGTCCAGGCCCATGCGGGACACCCTGAAAACGAACGCGTAGATACCCTCGCTCGCCAAGCCATCAGCGGCGGCCTGATTGCGCGATAGAGCATCGTTGATCCGTAAAAAGGCAAGCTTTTAGGGTGAATGGAAAACTTCCCCCTTTGTCGTCCCCGGACACTCGTGCGCGGAAGCGGGAATGAGAAAAAAAGCCCTAATTTCTCAAAAAACATTTGTTTTTAAAAGCTTTTTTCATTTTCTTTTAAGAAAGTTATGGTTTTCTTTTAGAAAAGAAATGCTCCTTT
>JBOFKH010000151.1:0-2003 GCA_051657225.1 Alphaproteobacteria bacterium | reverse complement strand
TTCTTTCTTCCCCTTTTTGGGATGCTGAGAGATAAGATCTTTAGGACAAAATCCAGGATGGATCTTAAGGTACATAAGGAGGTACGAGCGTAACAAAGCGATAACGCCCATCCAGCTCCAAAGGAAGTTGCGAAAGATGTCTTCTCCTTTTGCAGTACACTTCAGACGCTTGAGTCTCATAGGTACTGCACGCGTACACAACCTCAAAAAAAACTTGATTTTATAAGGCCTCCCCAACATAATCCGGTTTATGTCGCATTTTTTTCCTTGCATGTGTTTAAGTTTCTTTCTCGGCGGTTGCATGCCCGATTTGGGAAGCCGTTTGACGGACCAGCCCCATCTTGAAAAAGATAACTATATTGATTTAAACCAAGTTCCCCCCCGCGAAGAGGCTTTAAAGCCCAGAAAGGCGTCTCCCAGGGGTGTGTCTGAGGAGCATGGAGAAGATAGACGAAAGCTTGAATCTGAAAAGAAGCGTTTGCAGCAAGCTCAAAAAGCAATCCGCTCAAGAGCCGGTGTGGGCGAAAAAATCTAGCAAACTAGGAAAGGTTATCCCATGGATCACGCACTATCCCTTGAGGTCGTTCGGGTTACGGAGGCTGCTGCCCTTGCTGCATCTCATTTCATAGGGCGAGGTGTTGAAAAGGCGGCTGATCAAGCGGCGGTTGATGCCATGCGTCAGGCCCTAAATCAGCTCTCCATTCAAGGGACCGTCGTGATAGGGGAGGGGGAGCGAGACCAAGCCCCCATGCTTTATGTGGGAGAAACCGTTGGAGATGGTACAGGCCTCGAAGTGGACATCGCTTTAGATCCTCTGGAAGGCACCACCCTGACAGCCCGGGGGGACCCAGGCGCCATGAGCGTCATCGCCTTTGGGAAAAAGGGGAAACTTTTAAAATCCCCCGATGTTTATATGGAAAAACTAGCGGTAGGCCCTGGAGTTTCGCCAGAGCTTTTGGGTTTAGACCTCCCCATCCAAGAGAATTTGAAAAGACTCGCCCACGCGAAGGGAAAGGCGATAGAAGAGCTGAAGGTTTGCGTACTCGATCGTCCTAGGCACGCCCAATTAATCCAAGGTATCCGAGACGCAGGAGCGGCTATCCTCTTTATTTCAGATGGGGATGTGAGCGGGGCCATGGCAACCTGTTTGCCAGAAAGCGAGGTGGACCTTTATGTGGGAACAGGAGGTGCGCCGGAAGGGGTTTTAGCTGCTGCAGCGCTTAAATGCCTCGGGGGATGGCTGCAGGGGCGTTTGATTTTTAAGACTGATGAAGAGAAAAAAAGGGGCCTTGCCTGTGGCATTACTGAATTTGATAGGCTCTATGGGATGGAAGACCTGGCAGGAGGAGATGTTTTGTTTTGCGCCACGGGGGTAACCAGTGGGTCATTACTAAAAGGGATTCGTCATGCGCCTGGGCAAACCCTGCTTCACAGCCTCATTTTATGTTCTTCAAAACAAACGTTTCGAACGGTGGAAACCCGCCATCTGAAGTCGCTTTAAATTAATTGACGATTGTGTCAAGCACGCTACAATGGAGGGGATAGGTTAATTTTAATTCTAGAGGATTGCTGTTAGATGGTTTTGGATGTGTTGGTAGAGCCAGATCCAAGGTTGCATCAGGTTTCTCGTCCTGTTGAGAAAATTGATGATGAGATTTTGGAGATTTTACATAACATGGAAGAAACCATGTATGCCTACGAGGGAATTGGCTTAGCGGCTCCTCAAGTGAACATTTTTAAACGCCTGATTGTGATGGATGTTGAGCACGGCAGAGAAGGGGTGATTGATCTAGAAGAAAAAGCTGTTTCTATACCTCGAAAAGCCATTAAATTGATCAATCCTGAAGTGATATGGGCTTGCGAAGAAAAAGTTGCTTTCAAGGAGGGCTGTCTCTCGGTTCCAGGACATTATGCGGACGTAGTGCGCCCTGCAGAAGTGAAAGTGCGTTATCTTGATCCCCAGGGAAACACGTGTGAGCTTTACGGAACAGACCTGTTGGGGG